>JAMPYD010000347.1 GCA_023700845.1 Elusimicrobiota bacterium
GGACCTGGTCTTCTCCCACTTCAACCACGACCCCAGGCTCGAGGCGCGCGGCCTGCGCGGCTTCACGGAGGCCGCGTTCGAGCCGGGGCTCGACGGCCTGCTGCGCTCCGGACGGCGCCTCCTGGCGAAGTGCGAAGGCCGCCCTTTCCCCAAGCATCGCGCGCTTCTGCGCGCCTAGGCGCGGCCCCGCCGCGCATTCTCATTCGGGCCGTAGATGGGAATAGCCCTGCCCTGAGCGACGCGCTATTCTCTTGGCAGTAGCGTTGCTTATAAAGGTGGAAAGCGACCGACCCCGCGGCCCCGATGCCCGACAATAAATCTGAGAACGACGGGCCGCGTTGCAACGACTCGGCCCGCAGGCCCCGCCACTCCCTCGGCCACGACGGGCTCGCCTATTTCCGGGACCTCATCGGCGGGCTTCCTTTGGGCTGGACCCTGGAGACGGCGGCCCTGCGGGGGCCGGCGCTCGAGTTCTCCTTGGTCGACAAGTCCCGGCGCCTCGAATTGCGCGCCGAGCGGGACGCGGCGGGGGGCACGCGCCTCTCCTCCCGCGGCCGCCGCGCGAGCCTGGCCGCCGAGGACCTCGCCGTGATGGACGCGGTCTCCGCCGGTCTGGCGCGGACGGGCTTCGTCGACCTGCTCGCGCGCCTCAACCGCGACGCGCTGCTCTACTCCGATTCCGACGGCGGCTCGGTCCCGTCGCGCTTCGAGCGCTATTACCGGGTCGTCGACCACACGCCGCGGTTCTGGAAGTTCGTCTACCCCGAGGTCCGCTTCCTCGAGCAGGAGGTCCGCTTCGGCGCCCGCTACGCCCAGATCAGCCACGCGACCCGCGAATGCAACCTCAACAATCCCCAGCTCGAGGTGGCGTCGCTGCGCTTTTTCGCCGACGACGCCCGCCCCCGCTCGAAGGAGGGGAGCTACTCCTACACGGACACGGACATCGGCGAGGCGGACGTGGTGGGCGGGCGCACGCAGGAGATCCTGGGGCGCACGCTCGAGCGGGTGGCCCGGGAGGAGAAGCCCGCCTTCATCCACCTGAAGACCACCTGCCTGCCCGAGCTCGTCGGCGACACCCCGATCCCGTTCATCGCCCGCATCGAGCGCGAGCTGGGCGTGCCGGTGCTGTGGACGTCGAAGACCCACAATTCGGGCCCGGTCTACGAGGCGATGGTCGAGCGCCTGCTCGGCGCGGTCGAGTTCGCGGAGGTCCGCGACCCCAAGGCCGTCCTCCTCGCCGGGCTCCCCTCGGAGGCGGCGCAAAAGGAGGCCGAGTCGCTGTGCCGCTCGCTCGGCCTGCGCGTGGTGGGCACGGTGTTCCCCAACCTGGATTTCCGCGGCTATCCGGAGATCGGGACCGCCTCCGCGGTCGTCTGGTACGACCCCGTGGGCTGGGCGAAAATCGAGGACGGCGTGTTCCTGCGGCGCGGCCTGCGCGTGGTCCGCTATCACCCGCCCTTCGGCCTGTCCGGGCTCAAGGGGTGGCTGGCGCGCGTCGCCTCCGTGCTGGGCCTACCCGCCGACGCGGCGGTCCCGCCGCCGTCGGCCGCGCTCGAGGCGCTGGCGTCCGAGTGCCGCCTGCGCACCGTCGCGCTCGTCGGCGACACCGCCGACATCGAGCTTCTCGCCTCGCAGGGGCGGGCCTTCGGCTTCTCCGCGGCGGGACTGCTGTGCGACCTGGGCTTCAACGTGCGCTGCCTGGTGTGGAGCCCCGAGGCGGGGGCCTCGGCGCGCGCGCTCCGCCGCCCCAAGGCGCCGAGGGGAGGCGGGACCATCGAGTTCGTCCCGTTCTCGACGCGCGCCCGGCTCGACCGCCTCCTCGGACGCGGGGTCGACCTCGTCTTCACCCACTACAATCACGACCCGCGACTCGAGGCGCACGGCCTGCGGGGCTTCAACGACAACGCCTTCGAGCCCGGGCTCGAGGGGCTGATCCGGACCGGGCGCGGCCTGCTGATGAAGTGCGCCGCCCGGCCGTTCCCGCGTCACCGCGCCTGCCTGACCCCCTGGAGACTATGACCACCACCGAAGCCCCGTGCGCGTCCGTGCGCCTGCCGTTCCTCAACGGAGTCTACGTCGCGGTCGACGCTCTCGCAGGCGCCTACCTCATCGTCGACGGCCCGTACTGCGTCTTCACCAAGGCCGAGATGCAGTACTGCCACAACCTGCGCAGCCGCCTGCTCCCGCCGATCGGCCACCGCCGCGTCGTGCACACCGGCCAGGTTCAGGACCGCGAGGAGGTCAAGAGCCTGTCCACCGACCGGACCGCCCAGGTGGACGCCATCTTCGCGGGGGTCTGCGCCCAGCCCGACGCGGGCATCGTGCTGTCGACCACGTTCGATTTCCACGAGCTCGTGGGCTTTCCGCTGAAGGAGATCACGCGCCGCCACGCGCGTCCCGGCGGGCCGCTGGTCTGCCACATCCCCTCGCGCTCGCTCGGCGGCACCTGGCTCGAGGGCTACGCGCGGACGTGCGAGGCGCTGGCCCGGAGCGTGACCTTCCGGCCGGGGCGGCGGAAGAAGAACGCGGTCGCGCTCGTGGGGTACCTCCACGACCGCGACGAGCCGGACCACGCCGGCAACCTCCGCGAGCTGAGGCGTCTGCTGGGCGCGCTCGGCCTGAGCGTGGAATCCGTCTGGCTGTCCGGCGGCGGCCGCGCCGAGCTGGAGGCCGCGGAGCGCGCGAGCCTGGTGATCTCCCTGCCCTACGCCCGGGAGGCGGCCCGCGTCGTCGCCAAGCGCACGGGCGCCAAGCTGTGCGAGGCCGAGCTTCCCCTCGGCCTCTCCGCCGCCGAGAGGTTCCTGGTCAAGGTCGCGGGCGCCGCCGGTCGCCGCGCGCGGGGCGCCGCGCTCGCCGCCGAGGAGAGCCGCGGCGCGGTGCGCGACACGCAGGCCCACGCGATGCGGATCATCGCCGGCCGCGGCGCGGACATCCTGCAGGACGACCCGCACCTGGAGGCGTGCCTGCGCGAATTGTGCTCGGAGCTCGGCCTGCTCCTCGACCAGAAGTACGTCGATCCCGCCCAGCGGCGGGTGTGCTTCGCGCCCACGGCCGAGTCCTTCCCGCCCGACGTGATGCACGTGCCGATCGGCTATCCGAACTACATCGAGCATCCCGTCTGCGAGCGCCCGTTCCTGGGCTACTCCGGCTTCCGGCACATGGTCGACCGGACCGCCGCGGCGATCCTGCGCGGCGAGGCGGGGGCGAACCCCCGGTCATGAAGCGTCCCCTGACGATCGTCGTGTACGGCAAGGGCGGCGTGGGCAAGTCCACGACGTGCGCCCATCTCGCGATGAGCTTCGCCCGCGACGGGCGCAAGGTCCTGCTCCTCGGCTGCGACCCCAAGGCCGACACCTCCCTGCGCCTCATGGGCGGCCGGCGCCCGCCGACCATCGTCGACATGGTGACGGGGCTCGAGGGCCACGAGTTCCGCGACCTGGTGACGACCGCCCGGCCCGGGCTCGACGTGCTGGAGACCGGGGGGCCTCCTCCCGGGCA
>JAMPYD010000348.1 GCA_023700845.1 Elusimicrobiota bacterium
ACGACGGACATCTTGGGCTTGGGGCGGCAGTCCGACAGGCCCTTTTCTCCCCCCTGCCAATCCTTCAGATCGATCGAGTGGCCGAGGGCGGAGAGTTGAGCGAGGGTCCGAGCGAGGTCGCCCATTCCGTTCTTCTTCCCGTTCGAGGCGTCCACGGAAATGGCGGTGAAGTCCTGGCCTTTCAGTATCTGGCCGACGAGGCCGGTCAGCCTATTGCCCGCGCCGCACTCGACGAAGGTCGTGATCCCGTCGCGGCGCATGGCCTCGATGGATTTGACGAACTCGACGGGGTGAGCGAGCTGCTGGGACAAGACCTCCCGCGCCTTCGGCGCGGAGTCGGGATAAACGGCGCCGGTCGTGTTGGAGTACACGGGCAAGGACGGCTTGCCGAACGGCAACGAATCGAGGGCCGTCGCGAAGGGCTTCAACGCCGGAGCGACGAGCTTGCTGTGGAACGCCGCGGCCACCGGGAGACGGACGACCTTGTGGCCGCGAGCGGCCAAAGTTTTTTCAGCCTTGTCGATCTCGGAGGTCGCGCCGGACAAAACGTTCTGCGTCGGGGCGTTGCGGTTGGCGATCACGAGATCCAGATTTTCTTCCTTCACGGCTTTTTCGACTTCGTCGAACGACGCGATGACCGCGAGCATCGAGCCCTTGTCGGACCCGTCGCCCTTCATCAGGCGGCCGCGCAGGCCCGAAAGCGAGTGCAGCGCGTTCGCGTCGTAGCGGCCCGCGACATGAAGCGCCACGAGCTCGCCGTAGCTGTGTCCCGCGGCCGCGTCGGCCTTCAGACCGAAGCGGGAGAGCACGCCCCAAGCCGCCAAGGCGGCGGCGCCGAGGGCGGGCTGGGCGACGGACGTGTCGCGCAGCGACAATTCCTGCTTTTCCTTCTGCTCCGGCTTCCACGCCGGCTGAGGGAACATGAGCGCGGAGAGCTTTCCGCCCTCGAACGCCGCGTCGGCCTCGGAGAGAGCGCCGAACGCTTCGGGGAAGGCGCAGACGAGGTCGCGCGACATCCCGACGTAATGGGCGCCTTGGCCCGGGAACAGGACTCCGAGCTTGCCGGGCTTACCCGTTCCGTAAAAAATACCGTCGATCGGGGAGGACTTGAGGGACTTGGCCTTCTCCGCGAGGGCCTTCCAATCCGCCGAGCGTTCCAGAGCGATCACCAAACGGCTCGACGCCGAAGGGTCGAATGACATGCGCGACGATTGGCACGCCATACGGACCTCGTCCCACGTTTTGGCGGCCGCGAGCATGGCCAATTGACCTTGCACATCGCCCGAGACGGCGAACAGCTCGTGCTCGGCGTCCCAGTCGGTCTCGGTCTTCGCGGGGCTCCCCTCCTCGAGGATTGCGTGGAAGTTGGTGCCGCCGAAGCCGAGCGCGGAGCACGCGGCGCGGCGCGGATGATCCTTGGAGGCCATCCACGGGCGCTTCTCGAGGCTCAGGTAGAACGGCGTCTCGCCGCCGGCCAAAATGGGCAGGGGCTCGGTCACCTTGATGGTCGGAGGGAGCACCTTGTGGCGCAGGGCCATCGCGGCCTTAATGAAGGCGGCGGAGCCGGCGGCGGCCTTGGTGTGGCCGACCATGGACTTGACCGAGCCGAGGGCGACCCACGCGCCTTGGCGCTTGGAGCCCTTCTTGTACACGCCGCTGATGGCCTCGACCTCGATGCCGTCGCCGACGGCGGTGCCGGTGCCGTGGGCTTCCACGAGCTCGACGGTGTCGGGAGACAAGCCCGAAAGCCGATAGGCCTCCTCGATGGCGCGGGTCTGGCCCCCGGCCGAGGGGGCGTAAATTGATTTTCCGCGGCCGTCGGAGGAGGTCCCCAGGCCGCGTAAAATGGCGTGGATGTTGTCGCCATCTTTAACGGCATCGTCGAGCCGCTTGAGCACGATCATTCCGACGCCCTCGCCCAAGGTCGTGCCATCGGCCGTGGAATCGAACGGCTTCGCGTGGCCCGACTTGGAAAGAGCCGGAGTTTTCGTGAAGCACGTATACATAAAGATGTCGTTGAAGGTGTCCACCCCGCCGGTGACCACCATCTTGGAGCGGCCGGCCTGCAGCTCGAGTGCGGCCATGTGCATCGCGGAGAGCGACGAGCCGCACGCCGCGTCGACGACGCAGTTCGTGCCGCCGAGGTTGAAGCGGTTGGCCACGCGGCCGGCGATCACGTTGCCGAGCAGGCCGGGGAAGCTCGCCTCCTGCCAGGGCACGAACTCGTCGGACATGCGGGCCAACGCGTCCTCGGCCTGCGTCGGCGGCACGCCGGCGGCGAGGATGGCCTTGCGCCAGGCGGGCAGGCTGAGGCGGGCGCCGAGAGGGATGACGATCTCGAGCGCGCCGGTGACGCCGAGGATGCAGGACACGCGGCCGCGGTCCCAGGTGTCCTTGTCGACGGGATAGCCCGCGTCGGCGAGCGCCATCTTCGCGGCGACGAGCGCGAACAGCTGCGCGGGGTCGGTCGCCTCCAGGGTGTTGGGCGAAAGGCCGAACTCGGACGGGTCGAAATCGTAGGCGTCGAGGAAGCCGCCCTTGTAGGCGTACACCTTGTCCTGCTTCTTGGCGTCGGCGTCGTAGTAGTCGTCCTTGCTCCAGTGCGTGGCCGGCACGTCCTGGATCGCGTCCACCTTGTTCTTGATGTTGGCCCAGTACTGGCGCAAGGTCTTCGCCTTGGGGAACACGCCTCCCAGGCCGACCACGGCGAGCGGGATGAACTCAGGGGACTTGTCGGTGTTTTTCATGATCTCTCTAGTCGAGGAGACGCTCGAGCTCGGCGGCGTGCAGCGGCTCGATGCGGGTGGTTTCGGGGTCCAGGGCCACGCCCTGGCAGCGGAGGAAGTGCGCGCGGGTCAGCACGGCCGCGCCGTAGAGGATGTTGCGGGCGACGAGCGCCGCGGTCCGGTTCTCGGGCGCGGCGAGGAAGGTGCCCGCCGCCCATTCGTTGAAGGCGCCCATCGCGGGGCCGCACCAGACCTGATAGTCGAGGACGCGGTCGGGAACGCCGGCGTTGGCCCAGCGCGAGGCCTGGCCGAGGTACGAGCGGAAGACGAGCGCGAGCTTGTGCTTGGGCTCCTTCTCGGCGCGGGCGACCTGGGAGGGATCGCGCTTGAGGAAAAACTCCCGCGTCGAGGACCAAACGGCGTCGAGATTCTCTTTGAACAGGTCCTTTTCGATCGAGGCCCTCACCGCGGCCGGGATCGCCTCGATCGAATCGCTCGACTTCCAAATCTCGTACAGCTTCATGCCTCTTTGCGCGAACATCGTGCCGCGCTTGAGCACCTGGACCTTCACGCCGAGCTCGAACATGTCGGCGGCGGGGGCCATGATGCAGTCGGCCTGGCCGGCGGCGGCGAGCATCGCGCGGACCTTGTCGCTCGAGCCGGACTCGACGCAGGCCTGGTGGACCGAGCCGGTCATCACGTACGCCGCGCCCATCATGTAGGCGGCGGCGGCCGCGTCGGGCGTGGCGATGCCGCCGGCGGCGCC
>JAMPYD010000349.1 GCA_023700845.1 Elusimicrobiota bacterium
AGCTTCGTGCCGACGCCGTCGGTGCAGGCGACGAGGTCCCAGGGCCCGCTGCCGTCGAGGTCGAGGGGGAAAAGCCCCGCGAAGCCGCCGATGGCCGGGGCCTTGGCCTGGATGTGGTCGACCAGCTTGTCCGCGAGGTCGATGTTCACGCCGGATTTTCGGTAAGTGAGAGTGGCGGCCATTATTTTTTCTCCATGACGCGACTTCCAGGCTTCACGACAGGTATGCCCGCCCTGCAGGGCGGGCAAGCTTCAGGCCTCCAGGCCGGTATTGAAACCTTCCAGAGGGCGGTATAAGGCGCTTTCAAATCGAGCGCCCCATCCGTTCGATCGATGATCGACAGCGCCCCCATCACATTCGCGCCGGAGGCGCGAATAACTTCGAACACTTCCTTGGTCGATTTCCCGGTGGTCACCACATCCTCGACCACGATGACATTTTCTCCGGGTTTGAGGGCGAATCCGCGCCGCAGCTGCACCACGCCGTCGACGCGCTCCGTGAAGTAGTGCCTCACGCCGAACGCCCGCGCGACCTCGTGGCCGATCATCAGCCCTCCCATCGCCGGGGACAGGACGAGGTCCGGCTTCACGGCGCTCGTCGCGGCGAGCGCCTTCCCGAGCTGCTCCGCCGCGCCCGGCTGCGCGAGCACGAGGGCGCACTGCAGGTAGCGGTCGCTGTGGAGGCCGGAGGAGAGCAGGAAATGGCCCTTGAGCAGGGCGCCGTTCTCGACGAAGAGCTGTTCGACGTTCATTCTTTATCCAGGGCCTTCGGGGCGGCCGCCTTCATCTCGGCGAGTATGTCGAGCGCCGCCTTGCGCGGGTCGGGGGCGTGGGTGATCGGCCGGCCGACGACGATGAAATCGATCCCGAGCTTCGCCGCCTCGCCGGGGGTCATCACCCGGTTCTGATCGTTGAGGGCCGCGCCCTTGGGGCGGATGCCGGGGGTCACGAACTTCATGTCCAGGTGCGGGAAGGCCTTCTTGAGCATGCCGACTTCCTGGGGCGAGCAGATCGTCGCGTCGGCGCCGCCGACCCAGCCCTGCTTCGACAGCGACTTCACCAATGAGGGGATTTTCGCCGAAGGCGAAAAAATCTTCACGTCCTTGGGCGCCATGCTCGTCAAGATCGTGACGCCCCACAGCTTGGGGCGGGGCATGACCTCCGCGGCGGCGCGCAGCATGTCGGCGCCGCCCATCAGATGGAGGGACACCGCGTCGACGCCGAGCCTCTGCGCCTCCCGCACCGCGTGGGCGACGGTCTGCGGTATGTCGTGGAGCTTGAGGTCCAGGAACACCTTGCCGCCGTGGCGCCGGACGATGTCGACGGCGCGCTTGCCGTGGGCGGTGAACAGCTGGAGGCCGACCTTGTACCAGACGATCGTGCCGTGGAGGGATTTGAGGAGATCTTCCTGCTTCTTGATGGAGTCGACATCCAAGGCCACGATCACCTGGGTCATCGCGCTGCCGCCAAACCGCGGGTGATGTTCTTCGCCGTGCGGGGGCCGCCGTAGATGAGGCCGGTGTACAACTGAACGAGGTCCGCGCCCGCGTCCAGGCGTTCCCGGGCGTCCTCCGGAGTCTCGATGCCGCCGACGCCGATGATGGGAAGGGTCGTCATCGAGCGGACCTTGCGGACGAGCTCGGTCGAGAGGATTTTTAAAGGACGGCCGGAGAGGCCTCCGGCCTCGGACTTGAACGGCTCGGGGACGTTTTCTCTCGATATGGTCGTGTTCGAGACGACGAGGCCCTGCGCCGTCCGGCCGGCGATGTCGACGCACGCGTCGAGATCCTCGCCGGCCAAATCGGGGGATAGTTTTACCAGGACCGGTTTACGCCCCGGATTGGCGTCTTGTACGGTGTTTAATATGTCCGCCAAATTCGTTGCCGTTTGCAGGTCGCGCAGGCCCGGGGTATTCGGCGAGGAGACGTTGATCACGAAGTAATCGCCGTACTTGGCGAGGAGCTTGAAGGTCTGGGCATACGCCTTCGCCGCCTTGTCCGCGGGGGTGCCTTTGTTCAGGCCGAGGTTTATTCCCAACGGAACCGACGGAAGGGGACTGTTCGACAAGCGCAGCGCGACGGCCCGCGCGCCTTCCGAATTGAAGCCCATGCGGTTCAGGATCGCGCCCTGTTCGACGAGCCTGAATAGGCGCGGTTTAACGTTTCCAGGCTGCGGCTCCAAAGTCACCGAGCCGATCTCGAGAAAACCGAAGCCGAGCCCGGGGAGGATTGAAATTAATTTTCCATCCTTATCAAAACCCGCGGCCAGGCCGACCGGATTGGAAAATTTTATCCCGAACACCGTCTTTTCGAGATTTCGACCGCCATTTCCGGTCAATAGCGAGAGAACCTTGTCGGCGCCAGGAACGTGGGCTGCCAAGCCCATTAATCCCGACACCTCTTCGTGAACCCGCTCCGCGTCGAGCGAGAAAAGCCACGGCTTAAGAGCTTCATAAAGCATGAACCACGCGTCCGCCTGAAAGTGTCGTCACCGCTCGCCCCTTGAGGCGCCGGCCGGCGAAAGGGGTGTTGCTGCTCTTGGACAGGAAGGGGGCCTCGGGGGTCCAGAGGGAATCGGGGTCCACGACGACGAGGTCGGCGTCGGCACCGGGAGCCAAAGTCCCCTTGCTCTTGAGCCCGAGCAAAGCGGCCGGTCCCGAGGATAGCCTCTCGACGAGCTTGCGGCGCGTGAGGACCTTCTTGTGGAACAGGTCGGTGAGCGCGACGGCGAGCGAGGTTTCGAGGCCGATCACGCCGAACGGCGCGAGGTCCATGCCGAGCGACTTGGCCGCGCAGCCGTGCGGGGCGTGGTCGGTCGCGATGGCGTCGATAGTCCCGTCGGCCAGGCCGTCGAGCAGGGCCGCGCGGTCCTCGGCGCCGCGAAGCGGCGGGTTCATCTTCCAGTTCGTGTCGTAGCCGGGGATGTCCTTGTCGGCGAGGGCGAAATGATGGGGGGCCGCCTCCGCCGAGACGCGGACGCCGTTCTTCTTCGCCGTCCGGATCGCGCCGACGGAGGCCGCGGCGGAGACGTGGGCGATGTGAAGGCGCGCTCCGGTGAGCTCCGCCAGGGCGATGTCGCGGAGAACCTGAACCGTTTCCGCCGCCCCGGGCGTGCCCTTCAGGCCTTTGCGCAGAGCCGCGGGGCCCTCGTGGACGCAGGCCCCGTTGGACAAGGTGAGGTCCTCGCAGTGGTCGATCACGAGCAGGCCCAGGTCCTCGGCGTACTCGAGCGCGCGGCGCAGGAGGCCGGCGCTCATCAGGGGCTTGCCGTCGTCGGACAAGGCCGCGGCGCCGGCGGCGCGCAGCTTGGCGAACTCGGTCAGCTTCTCGCCTTTCTGGCCGAGGGTGACGGCGCCGGCGAAGAGCACGGTGATCGCGGCGTCGGTCCGGGCCTTGGCGCGGAGGAAGGCGAGCTGAGAGGGGGAGTCGCAGACGGGCTCGGTGTTGGCCATCGCGAGCACGGTGGTCACGCCGCCGCGCGCGGCGGCC
>JAMPYD010000350.1 GCA_023700845.1 Elusimicrobiota bacterium
ATCGTAGTCCTCGACGGTGTTGAACTTCGGGTCCTCCCGGAAGCCGCCGACGGCCAGGGCCCGGTCGCGGCGGAAGGTCGCGGCGGTGGGGGAGACCGCGTTCGCGCAAAAGAGCAGCCGGTCGTACATGTTCTCCGCGGAGGGGCCTTTGCGCTCGACGCGCAGGACGCGGCCCTCCCGCACGACCTCCAGGTCATGGCCCACGAGCACGGTTCCGGGATGGGCGTCGAACTCGGCGACCGTCAGGGCGAGCTTGTCGGGCGTCCAGAAATCGTCATGGTCGAGCAGGGCGATCAGTTCGCCCTTGGCGTGTTCGAGCCCTGTGTTCCTCGCGGCGGCGATGCGGCCGTTCGGGCGGCGCACGCATATCCCGGGAACGCCCGTCTTTCTGAGCCACGCGTCCACCACCCGCTTCGTTTCATCCGGGGACCCATCGTCGACGACGACGATCTCGAAGTCCCGGTAGGTCTGCGCCGCGACCGAATCCAGCGTGGCGGTGATGAAGCGTTCGGCGGCGTAGGCCGGGATGACGACCGAGACCCGGGGCACGGCTAGAGGCCGCGCGCGCGGAGGTCGTGGATCTGGATGAGGCCGACCGCGCGCCCGCGGGAGTCCTTCACCGGCAGGACGTTGAACGGGTTCTTGCGCCCCTCCATGATTTCGACGGCGCGGGCCGCCAAGGCGGTCGGGGCGATCGTCGTCGGCCGGGGGTTCATGATGCTCTTGAGCGGGAGCCTGCGTATGTCGAGCCCTTTTTCGAGGCAGCGGCGGATGTCGTAGTCGGTGACGAGGCCGAGGAGGCGGCCGCGCGCGTCCACGACCGAGACGGCCCCGGCGCGCTTGCGCGTCATCTCCAGGAGCATCGCCTGCGCGGAGGCTCCGCCGCGCACGACTGGGTTGTCCGCGCCGCCTCGCATGATGTCCGACACCTTCAGGGTCAGGCGCCGGCCGAGGCGGCCGCCGGGATGATTGAGCGCGAAATTCTTCCGGCCGAAGCCGCGCACCTTCATCAGCGCGACCGCGAGCGCGTCGCCGGCGGCGAGCGCGGCCGTGGTGCTGCAGGTGGGCGCGAGGTTGTGCGGGCAGGCCTCGGCCTCGACCGGGGTGAGGAGGACGACCGCGGACGCCTTGGCCAAGGTCGAGCCGGCGTTGGCAGTCAGGGCCACGATCTTCGCGCCGATCGCGCGCAGGCGGGGAAGCAGGGCGTTGAGCTCGTCGGACTCTCCCGATTTGCCCACGGCGAGGAGAACGTCGCCCCTGCGCACGAGGCCGAGGCCGCCGTGCAGGGCCTCGGTCGCGTCGAGGTGGATCGCGGCCGTGCCGGTGGAGGCGAGCGTCGCGGCGATCTTCTGGGCGATGAGGCCCGATTTCCCGACGCCGGTCAGGATGACGTTTCCGCGGCAGCTCGCGAGCAGCCGGACGGCCGCGGCCCATCGGCCGTCCACGGCGCCGTCGAGGCGGGACACGGCGCGCGCCTCCAGGCGGACGACCCGCCGGATTTCGCGGATGATCTCTGCGTCGCCACGGGAGCGGGCCATGTCGTTAGAGGCGGAAGCTGATGTTGTTGAAATCCACGATGCTCGTGCAGCGCGCCGGCGGGAAGCCGGAGGGCGGAGCTTCGAGGGTCGCGGTGAGAACGTGGTCCGCGGAGGCGGGGACCTCGGCGAAGGTGCGGTAGAACGCGAAGTCCGTGCCATCCAGGGAGAGCTCGGCGACTTTCTCCGCCAGGAGCTGCTGCAGTTCGTCCTGGGCCACGAGATGAAAGCTTCGCCGGCCGTTCTTGTGCTCGCGCTTCAGGACGGACGCGATGTTGTCCTCGATTTGGCGGAACAGGCGGATCGTGTACAAAGTGTAGTCGTAGGACTTTTTCGTTTTCTCGAGGACGCCCTGCAAGGTGAGCAGATACTGCGTGCGCTTCCAGTCGAGCTGGGTGATCTTGATCAGGCCCTTGCGCGACAGGCGCTTGATCAGGAGATTCGTCATGCCCAGGGACAGGCCGACGCTCTGCGAGAGGTCCCGCTGCGTGCGCAGGGGCTGGCGCGAAATCTCCTGGATCAGGAGGAATTCCTTTTCGGCGAGGTTTTGGCTAGGCAAGGGGACCTTGTTCGAAGATTGAACAGTCTAGCATTTCCCGGGCGTTTTGGGTCCATGCATGGAGGCTTTCATCGCCTCCAGCCCGTCGGCGAGCGTCATCGGCTTCACGCCGAGCTCCGTCTCCATTCGCCGGGTCGAGAGGATCGTGTTGGGCGGGCGCTTGGCGATATCGGGAAAGCGCGCGCTGGTGACGCGCTTGATGAGCCCCGCGTCCAGGCCGAACACCTTCGCCAAAGTCACGCCGAACTTCCAGCGGTTCATGGCGTCCTTGCCGGCGACGTGGAAGATTCCGGAGGGCTTCCTGCGGACCATCGCCCACAGGGCCTCGCCGCATTGGACGTTGTACAACGGGTTCTCCGTGACGTCGTCGACCAGCTCCACGGTTTCGCCGCGCAGCAGCTTGGCGTAGATCCAGGTCGCGGGGTTGGGCCGCGTCACCGGGTGGTTCCAGCCGTACATCAGGATCGGCCGCATGATCGTGAACGCGGCCTGGGTCTCGGCGACGAGGCGCTCGCACTCGACCTTGATCCGCCCGTACTTGTTGACCGGCCGCAGCGGGTCGTTCTCCTTGTACGGGGCCCGCGTGCCGTCGAACACGGCGTTCGTGGACACGTAGATCAGGTGCGTGCCCGCCCGGCGCGCGGCGGAGCAGACATTGAGGGTGCCGACGAGGTTCGACTCCAGGCTCTCGGCGTAGTGCCTCTCGACATAATCCACGCTTGCGATGCCGGCCGCGTGGACGACGGCGTCGAAGCGGTGCTTCTCGAAGAGCCGGTCGACGGCCCGCTTCTCGCGGAGGTCGAGCACGAGCTGCTTCGCCTTGGAGCCCGCGACCTCGTAGTCGCGCTGATGGACGCTGATGATCCGGCAGCCCGCCGGCGCGGTTTCCTCCATGCCCTTGCCGAGGAGCCCGGTTCCTCCGGTGATCAGGATCGTCTTGGGCTTGCTCATGAGAGCCTCAGCAGGCGGCAAATGCCGTCGGCGTCGCGGCCGGAGAGCGCGGCGCTCGACGGAATGTTGAAGCAGGTTCGCCAGAGGGCGTCGGCTGTGTTCATCGAGCCCGTCGACAGGGCCGCGAACATCGGCTGGCGGTGGCAAGGGGTCCACAGCGGCCGCGCCTCGAAGCCGTTCTCGTTCAAGCGCTTGAGCAGCCGGCTCGCGCGCGCCGGAGTGTCGCAGCGCACGGTGTTGAGCCAGAAATTGCTGCGGGCGCCTTCCGGCTCCCAGATCAGGGAGACGCCCCGCGTCCCGGCGAGGCCGGCGAGATAGCGTTCCGCGAGCCGCCGCTTGCGCTTCAGGGCTGAGTCGAGCCCCTCGAGCTGAGCGCAGCCGAGCGCCGCGTTGAGATTGGGGAGGCGGTAGTTGTAGCCGACCTCGTCGTGCAGGTACACG
>JAMPYD010000351.1 GCA_023700845.1 Elusimicrobiota bacterium
CGCGGCGTCCGCCGTCCTGTTCGAGCGCAAGTCCTTCTGCCGCTACGCCTGCCTCGTCGGGCGCGTCTCCGGCCTGTACGCCCTGTTCTCGAGCGTCGAGATCCGCGCGACGCAGCCCGTGTGCGCCGGCTGCGGCACGGCCTCCTGCTATACGGGCACCTCGCGCGGCGACGCCTGCCCGACCTTCGAATACCCAAGGGCCATGAAGCTCAACACCTACTGCACGATGTGCGCGGAGTGCTTCAAGACGTGCCCGTCCGGGAGCATGTCCCTGAACCTGCGGCCGTGGGCGGCGGACCTGGTCGTCGAAGGCAAGCCGCGCGCGGACGAGGCGGCGCTCGCGCTGATCCTGCTGTCGATGACCGCCTTCCACGGCCTGACCATGACCCCGACCTGGGTCGCGCTCCTCGAGACGACGAAGGCGGCGACCGGCCTGTCCTTCATGGGGGCCTTTTCCCTGCTGATGGCCGTCTTCCTGATCCTGCCCGTGCTCGTGTACGCCGCGCTGGCGGGCGTCTCGGCGGCCTGGGCCCGCGTCGGGTACCGGGACATCGCCCTGCGCTTCGCCTACGCGCTTCTCCCCATCGCCCTGTTCTATCACCTCGCCCACAACGCCGAGCACTTTTTGATGGAAGGCCCCAAGCTGCTGGCGCTGATCTCCGACCCGTTCGGCTGGGGCTGGAACGTCTTCGGGACCGCGCGCTGGACCGTCCCGCCGCTCGTTTCTCTCGAAGGGCTGTGGCGCATACAGGTCTTGTTCGTGCTGGTCGGGCACCTCTACAGCCTTTGGATCACGGCCCGCACCGCCCGCCGACTCGCCTCGGGGCGCGGCGCGCTCGCCGTCCAGATTCCGATGCTGGCCGCGATGGTCGCCTTCAGCTGGGTCAGCCTGTGGCTTCTCAAGCAGCCGATGGAGATGCGCCTCTCGGGAATGTGATGAGCGACCTCAACAACGCCTGCTCGCGACGGGACTTCTTCTCGGCCATGTTCAAGGAGCTGGCCGGGGCGGCGGGCACCGTCGCCTCGACCTTCGGCGAGAGCCTGGCCCTGGTCGAGGACGCGGGCGCGAAGACCCTCCCGCCTCCCGCGAAGCCCTTCGTGCGGCCGCCCGGCGCCGTGGCCGAGGCCTCGTTCCTCTCGCTGTGCACGAAGTGCGACGACTGCGTCAAGGCGTGCCCCGAGTGGGTCGTGCGCAAGACCGGCCCGGAGTTCGGCGAGCGCCTCGAGGGCTACCCGATGCTGATGCCCGCGCAGAACCCGTGCGTGTTCTGCGCCGGCCTTCCCTGCGTCACGGCCTGCAGGACCGGCGCCTTGGTTCCCCCGGCCCCCGGCGCGCCCGTCCGCATCGGCCTGGCCGTCGTCGACAACGCGCGCTGCTACATGGGCCAGGGCCAGCCCTGCGATTACTGCGTCAAGGAATGCCCCGTGAAGCCCAAGGCCATCTCCGTGACGGCCCGCGGCCTGTCCGCCGGCGTGAACGCCGGCCTGTGCACCGGGTGCGGCGAGTGCGCCCAGATTTGTCCCGCCAACGCGATTTCAATCGAGGCCATGCGATGATCAAGATTCTGCTCCTGTCGGCGCTGTTCTCCCATGCGGCCGAAGCTCCCAGCCAGTTCCAGAAGGACGCCGCCCTGTTCCAGGCGAAGTGCGCCAAGTGCCACACCGTCGGCCGCGGCGACCGCGTCGGCCCCGACCTCAAGGGCCTGTCCGAGCGCCGCGAGAAGGCGTGGATCATCGGCTTCATCACGAAGACCGACCAGTACCTCAACGACGACCCCGAGGCGAAGAAGCTCCTGGCCAAGTTCAACGGCGTGCGCATGGAGAACACCGGCATGAGCGAGGCCCAGGCGAACGCCCTGCTCGGCTACATCGACGCCGCGTCGAAGGGACCGGTCGGCCCCGAGGAGGAGCCGGAGCCCGCCGTCGAGGATCCGGCGTCCAAGGTGCGCATGCCCGAGGAGGCTCGCGGCCCCTGGCTGCCCGGCGTCGCGGCGGCCCTGCTCCTGCTGGCGCTCGCGGCCGCGGCCTGGCAGTTCGGATTCGCCGTCCCCGCGGCGCTCGTGCTCGCCCTGGCGGCGGGAGCGGGCTACTGGAGCCTGGGCGGCAGGCGCTATCACCGCCTGCTGGGCGACCAGCAGGGCTTCGCCCCCGCCCAGCCCATCGCCTATTCGCACGCGACGCACGCCGGCAAGCTCAAGATCGACTGCCTGTACTGCCACTACGGCGCCGCGCGCAGCGACGTCGCCGGCGTCCCCCCGGTCTCGGTGTGCATGAACTGCCACAACGCCGTGCGCAAGTCCGCGGGCGCCGCCGAGCCCTCCGCGGAGATCGCGAAGGTCGTCGCCGCCTGGGAGACCCGGCTCAGCAGCGCGCCCCGGGCGATCGAGTGGACCCGGATCCACGACCTGCCCGACTTCGTGCACTTCTCGCATCGAAGCCACGTCAGCAACGACATCCGCTGCCAGGAATGCCACGGACCGGTCCAGGACATGGCCCGCGTCCGCCAGGCGTCCTCCCTCTCGATGGGCTGGTGCGTCAACTGCCACCGCCAGCAGAAAGCCGTCGCGCCGTCGCACTGGAAACGCACCGGAGGCCCGCTCGACTGCGCGGCCTGCCACTGGTAAGGATCGATATCATGAACGAAGAAGAGACGAAGAAGCAGAACGCCGAAGACGCGGCCGACGGCATCAAGCGCCGCGATTTCCTTCAGCTGATGGCGGGAAGCTTCGCGGCCCTGGCCGCCGGCGGCTGCCAGTTCAAGAAGCCCGCGGAAAAGGTCGTGCCCGCGCTCGTCGCGCCCGAGGAGGGCGTGCCCGGCCAGGCGCTCTGGTACGCGACGACCTGCGGGGCCTGCCCCGCCGCGTGCGGCGCGCTGGCGAAGGTCCGCGACGGCCGCCCGATCAAGCTCGAGGGCAACCCCGAGCACCCCGTCTCGCGCGGCGGCCTGTGCGCGCGCGGGCAGGCGTCCTTGCTCGACCTGTACGACTCGCAGCGCTACGCCTCCCCGCGCCTCTCCGGCGCGCCCACGGACTGGGACACCGCCGACCTCGAGGTCATTCGCTCGCTCGAGCGCGCCCGCTCGTCGGGCAAGGCCGTGCGCCTGCTGAGCTCGACCTGGGCCAGCCCCTCGGCGCGCGCCGAGATCGCGCGCCTGCGCGCGCGCTTCCCGAGCCTGCGCCACGTCGTCTACGACGAGCCCTCCTTGCTCGCCTCCGTCGAGGCTCACCGCCTCACGCACGGCCGCGCCGTCCTGCCGACCTATCATCTGGAGAAGGCCAAGGCCGTCGTCTCCTTCGACGCCGACTTCCTCGGGACCTGGGGCTCGCCGGTCCAGTTCACGAAGGACTGGGCCGCCCGCCGCAAGCCCGACGCCGAGCTCAACCTCATGTCCTGGCACGCGCAGTTCGAGGCCCGCATGTCCCCGACGGGCGCCAACGCCGACCTGCGGGTGCCGGTCAAGCCCTCGGAACGCTACGGCACC
>JAMPYD010000352.1 GCA_023700845.1 Elusimicrobiota bacterium
GCAGCACGGCGGACTTCCTCACGCGCCACGGCCTCGAGACCTCCCGGGTCGCGAAGGTCGGCGAGGGCAAGCCCGACGTGGTCGACCTGATGAAGCAGCGGACCCTGTCGCTGGTGATCAACACCCCCTCCGGCAAGCGCTCGCGCGCCGACGGCTACGCCATCCGCCGCACCGCGCTCGAGCTCAACATCCCCTGCATCACGAACCTGCACAGCGCCGGCGCGGCCGTCCACGCCATCGCCGTCCTGCAGGGGGCGAGCATGGGGGTCAAGTCGCTCCAGGCCCATTACGAGACCTTGCCGTACAAGGTCGATCTGGGCCTTAAGGCCTAATTCGATCCGGGTCCTTCGGACCCGGATCGCTGGGCCCCTCGGCCCGCGCCCCGTCGGGCGGTTTCCTATACAATGACGCCATGGCGCTTTCGGCCCTCGTCCTTCTGCTCCTGGCGGCCCCGGTCCTCGCGGATCAGCCCGCCCCCGCGGCCGGCCCCGCGCCCGCCGAGCAGGAATTCGTCGATCCCGCCACGCTGAAGGCCCGCGCCGACGCCCTGCGCGACGCCGTCGCCGACATGTCGGTCAGCGACATCTCGGTCAAGACGCGGGCCGCCGGCTTCTTCGACCGCCTCCCGGACCAGCGCCTCGTCGTCGCCGCCGGAAACTACCGCCGCATGGACCGCGAGCCGGTCACCGGCAAGGTCGGATCGATCGAGGGCATGACGGACGAGGCCGACCTGCGCATCGAGCGCTGGAAGCGCACCCACGCGGAGCCGCCGCCCCCCGCGCTCGAGGCGACCGTCGCCCGCGCCCGCGAGCTCCAGGAGG
Organism: Elusimicrobiota bacterium; assembly: GCA_023700845.1. Classification (GTDB taxonomy): domain Bacteria; phylum Elusimicrobiota; class Elusimicrobia; order UBA1565; family UBA9628; genus GWA2-66-18. Next base: position 822 of record JAMPYD010000352.1, read on the forward strand.
CCAAGAACCTCAGCTACGACTCCAAGGACGAGCTCGCCGCGAACCAGATGGGCCTCTTCCAGTACATGCGCGACCGCTTCGACGGCGGCCTCGTCAAGCTCAACGAGCGCATGAGGATCCTCGGCATCCTCGTCGGCGACGCCTTCACCTACGCGACCGTCACCCACGAGGCGCAGCACTCCCTCGACCGCGAGGCCGGCCGCCTGACGCCCGAGGGCGAGATCGCGGGCGAGATCAGCGCCTTCCGGACCCAATATCTGTGGCTCAAGCTGATCGACCCGAGCGGCGAGCGCATGCTGACCTTGCACGGCCAGCTCAAGATCTGGCGGGCGCGCGAGACCGACAAGCAGATCAAGGTCGCGCTGAACGAGGCGGTCGTCTACCTCGAGCACCTCTCCGACGTCGTCGCGACCAACGGCCAGGACGACGAGCTGCGCAAGCTCGTCGAGAAGCTCGGCTACCGCGACGGCAAGCACCACCACGACGACGGCCACGACCACGGCCGCCCCGCCTCCTCGCCCACCAGCTCCTGACTGTTTCCGGATACAGTCCGCCGACTCGCACCGGCGCGAGTTCCCGGTCCGCCCTGATTTTCGGTAGACTTCCGCCGAAAGGAGAAGAGAGCATGGACCCGGATCTCACGAAGGAAGAGCTCGTCGCGCACGTCGCCGTCCTGAACGCCGAGCTGCTCGACCTGCAGGAGAAGCTCCTGCGCGCGAAGGACCAGTCCGACTGGGTCGACGGCGCGATGAAGGCGCGCACGCGCGTCCTCAACGAGCGGGTCAAGGAGCTCGACTGCGTCTACCAGGCGATCCTGGTGTCGCGCAATCCCGACCTGCGGGCGGAGCAGCGGATCGGACGGATCGTCGACCTGCTGCCGCGGGCCTGGCAGCATCCCGAGGCCGCCTGCGCGCGCGCCGTCATCGACGGCCAGGAGCATCGCACGCACAAGTTCCAGGCCTCCCCCGTCTCGCTGAAGGAGCCGGTGCTCGTGAAAGGCTCCTCGCGCGGATACGTGGAGGTGTGCTACCTGAAGGATTGTCCCGCGGCCGACGAGGGGCCGTTCCTGCGGGAGGAACGCATGCTTCTGCGGGTGATCGCGGAATGCCTGGGCGCGGCCCTGACGCCCTAGCGCTTCTTTTTCTTCTTTCCGCCGCCGGAGCCGCCGCCCGCTCCCCCGCCGAGCATCAGCATCGCCCACGGCACGCCGAGAAGCCCGCCGAAGAGCATGCCGGCGAGGACGTCGAGCGGGTAATGCGCGCCGACGTAGACGCGGCTGTAGGCGACGAGCCCGGCGCCGGCCCAGAACACGATCCCCGCCGCCGGATACGCCGTGCCGAGGACGGACGCCGCGGCGGCCGCGTTCATCGCGTGGTTCGACGGAAATCCGAGGCGCCCGCCCACCGGCGTCCGCACGATCGCGCCGATGCCGGCGTACTCCGGCCGGGGACGCGCGGCCCAGGGCTTGAGGACGCGGTAGGCGAGCATGTCGGCGGCGCCGACCGCGATCGCCGCGACGACGAGCACGCGCAGGGCGTGCTTGCGTCCTTTATAGAGCCAGAAGCCGAGCACCGCCGGCGCGACGCCGTAGAGAAGCCAGGGAAAGCGGTGCGGGTCCGTGACCATCGGCATGACCTTGTCGAGGACGGGGTGCGTCCAGACTCCGTTGATCAGGCCGAAGGCGGCGCGGTCGAAGGAGCCGAAGCCCCAGGGGATGGTCATCGCTTCTTGGCGCAGGCGGCGCACACGCCGTGGACGAGGACCTCGTGGGAGGTCACGCGGAAGCCGCGCGGCAGGGCGTTCTTGAGGTCGGGGAGGCAGGCTCCGCCGAGCTCGTACACCTTCTCGCAGCGCTCGCAGCGGAAATGATGATGATGGCCCTTGCCCGCCGCCTCGTAGCGCGGCGGCTCGCCGGGAAGCGCGACCTCGGAGATCTCCTCCGCCTCCAGCAGGGCCTTGATGTTCCGGTAGACGGTGGCGATGCCGAGGCCGGGGGCGTCGCCCTTGGACGCCTCGAGGACCTCGAGGGCCCCGAGCGGGCGCCCCGCGTCCTCGAGCGCGCGGCGGATCGCCCGCCGCTGGGAGGTGTCGCGCTGCATGAGGACGATGATAGCAAAAGTCGCTTGACTCTTTTATGATACTGTATTATCATTATCAATATGAAACACCTCCTGCTGCTCGCGCTGCTGCCGTTCGCCGTCGGGGCCGGGGCCGAAGAACCGGCCCCGTCCGCCGAGGCCCGGATCAAGAGCCTCGAGGAACGCCTCGGCAAGCTCGAGGGCGCGCCCGCGAAAACGTCGCTGTCCGCGTTCAACCCCGCGATGGGCGCCGCGCTCGACTTCACGTACGGACATTCGAACGGGGCGTCGAACTTCAACTTCCGCACGGCGGAGCTCAACATCGAGGCGCCGATCGACCCGTTCCTCAAGGGCTGGATCGTCCTGAACGCCTCCCCGGACGGCGTCGAAGCCGAGGAGGCCACCCTGCAGACCACGGCCCTCCCTTATAACCTCACGGTCACCGGCGGACGCCTGTTCGCCGCCTTCGGACGGCTGGCGCACTTCCACAACCACGAGCTCCCGGTCATCGAGCGCCCGCTCTCCCTGGAGAACTTCGTCGGCGGCGAGACCCAGGCCGACGGCGTGGAGGTCTCCTACC
>JAMPYD010000353.1 GCA_023700845.1 Elusimicrobiota bacterium
CGGACGCGGCCCCGGCCGAACGCCCGGCCCCCGGGGAGGACGAGGGCGCGCCGCCGGCGCCCGCGCCCGGCGACAAGGCGGTGACCGGCGCGGCCGCGGGGCTGGTCAGCGCGGCGCGCGATCTTCAGGCTCGCGGCGACGCGGCGGCGATGAAGGCGAACGCGAGCCTCGAGGCGGGCGTCATGCGCCAGATCGCGGCGGACGCCAAGGTGGACTCCGGCATCCGCCGGGCCATCGGCGATATCCGCAGCGCGGGGAAGCCCCTCACGATGGAGGCCGTGACCGAGGCCGCGGAGGAAGTGCTCGCGCAAAACGGCCTCACGCCCGACGACGTGGACCTCCCTCTCGCCATCGCGCGCGCCTCGGCTCCCCCTCCGCCCGACGTCCCGCCCGCCGCGTACGCCGAGGCGGTCCGGACCATCATGGCCGTGGCTCCGCTGACCCCGCCCGAGCGGGCCGAGATCGAGCGGCTCGCCGACAAGCCCCCGCCTCCGCGCGCGCCGGCGCCGCGCGGGGCCCTCGACGCCTTCACCCGGCACAGGGGCGTCTTCGACAAGGCGCTCAAGGACTTCGGCGTGAAGCCCGAGCACATCCTCGGCATCCTCGGCGTGGAGACGGGCTGGGGCCGCAACACCGGCAAGTTCCCCCTCCCCGCGACCTTGAAGGCGATCAGCGAGCGGACGGGGCCCGACGGCCGCCCCACGAAGCAGGCCAAGCAGGCCGCCCGCGACCTGGCCGCGCTCGCCCGCCTCTCGGCCCAGGGCAACCTCGGAGGCCTGAAGCCGGACCAGGTGCGCGGCTCCTACGCCGGCGCGATGGGCATCCCGCAGTTCCTGCCCTCGAGCTGGGAGGCCCTCTCCCGCTCCCCCGACGGAGGCAAGCGCGACCCTTTCGATTTCGGCGACGCCGCCTACTCGGTGGGGAACTACCTGCGCGCCCACGGCTATTCGAAGAACGTCGCCGGCTCGATCTGGGGCTACAACCACTCGCAGGAGTACGTGGACAAGGTCCTCGGTCTGTCCAACAAGGTGAAGGGCGGCCTGCCCGCCCAGCCGGCGCCCGCCCGCTAGGATTATTTCTTGTCGGGCGGCAGGAGGCCGGAGAGGTCGGGCGCGGCGGGAGCCGCGGGAGGCGGCGCGGAAACGCCTCCGCCGCCCAGGCCGCCGCCCGAGAGGCCCACGCCCGAGCCCCCGTTGAGCCCCGAGAACGCGCCCGAGTTCAAGCGCGGCTGATTGAACGCCTTACGCGCGGGCCTCGCCGGCGCGGCGGGCGCGGCCTTCGCGGGGGCGGCGGCCGCGGCGGCCGGCTCCTCCGCGGGGGGCGGCGGCTCCGCCTCCGGCGGAGCCTGCTTGGGGATGCGCATCTCGTCGTCGACCTTCAGCAGGCCCATGCCCGAGACGGGCGCCTCGGCGGCGGCCAAGGGCTTGGGCGGCGGGGCGGGCGTTTCCGCGCCGCGCGCGGGGAAGAGCTTGCGGTAATCCTTCGACGCCTCGGCGACCGCGGCGACGGCCGACTGGGCCCGGTAGAAACGCCAGCCGGCGAAGGCGATCCCCCCGAGAAGGAGCACGAAAACGGCGACCTTGACCGGATCGAGCGGCGGAACGTCGTCGTAGTCGGACATGAGGGTCGATGGCTTCCGCCTTGATTATAGCCCCCCGTCAGGATTTATCAAGGGCCGCGGCGGCGCCGAGCTCGAAGCGGACGGCCAGCTCGCGGCGCCGCGCCTCGGGCAGGAACAGCGACCAGACCCCGTTCCACGCGAGCTCCACCAGCTCCTCGGCGGAAAATCCCGCGTCGCGCGACAGCGCCTCGTACTCGTGGACGAGGTCGATGCCGAACACGCCGGGATCGTCCGTGCTCAAGGTCGTCAGCAGCCCCGCGTCCCTCCAGGCCCGCACCGGATGATCCCGGTACGAGGCCACGGCGCCGGTCCTCAGGTTCGACGTCGGGTTGACCTCGACGACGGTCCCGCGCCGGACGAGCTCCTTCACCAGATCCGGGCGCTCGCGCAGGATGATCCCGTGGCCGATCCGGTCCACGCCGATCTCGAGCGCGTCCTCGATCTCCCCTCCGCGCGGCGACTCCCCGGCGTGCGCGGTCAGGCCGAGCCCGGCCGCGCGCCCGTCCCGCAGCCAGCGGCCGTACTCGGACAGCCGCTCGCCGCCGGCGCCCGCGTCGGCCACGTCGAGGCCGACGACGCCCCGCCCCGCGAAGCGCGCGGCCAGGCCGGCCATCGCCGCGTTCGCGTCCCGGTCCACGACGGAGAACGGGCGCAGCAGGCAGATGATCGCGCCGCCGCTCACGCCGAAATCCTCCTCCCCCCGCTTCAGGCCGCGCAGGGCGGCCGCGAGCACCTCCTCCATCGGGAAGCCCTCCGCCGCCTGCAGGGACGGCGCGAAGCGGGCCTCGGCGTGCAGGATGTTCTGACGCGCGCACTCGCGGATCATCTCGTAGGCGCTGAGCTCGACGGCCTCCGCCGTGCGCAGCAGCGGATAATAGGCGTGGAAGGCGTCGAGCACCGCGCCGAGGCTGGCGCGCGGCTGGTCGACGACCACCTTGCGGCGGATCTCCTCGACGCTCAGGCCGCGCAGCGGGGAGCGCGGGTCCGCGTCCGCCAGGCGCCGCACCGTCTCCGGCGACAGCGCCCCGTCGAGGTGCAGGTGCGTCTCGACCTTGGGCAGCGCCGCCGCCAGGCGCGACAGCCCCTCCGGGGTCCAGCGGCGGCGCCGGGCCGCCTCGCGCAGCGCCGGGGGCATGTCGGGCATGATCAATTTTACCAATTGCATCCGGAGCAAAACCGTTACGCCCCCGCCCCGCCCGGCGGGGCTACACTATGATCGGGGGCGGGGTCCCTTCGTCGGGCCCCGGAACCCGAGGGGGTGAGGTTATGGACCGCAAGGAGCGGGTGACCATCGACTGTCGGGACAGTCCCGAGGCGAACTGCTCCCTGGCCATCTCCGGAACGGAGAGCGAGGTCATGGAGTGCGCCGAGCTGCACGCGACCACGAAGCACGGCATGAAGGAGCCGGGGCTTCGCGATCAGCTCCGCTCGATGATCAAGCGGGAGGCGTTCTCGCGGTGAAGAGCCGCGAGTGGAAAGCCGGCGCGGACCCTCGCCGCGTCGGCCGCGCTCAGCCCTTGCGCTTGAACGCGAACGGGCCGAACGCCTGCATCACCGGCATCACCTGCAGGCGGTTGATGTTGACGCGCCGCGGCAGGAGCGCCGACCAGCAGATCGTCTCGGCGACGTCGTCGGCCGTCAGCGCGTCGATCCCCTTGTACGGCTGGGCCGCCTGCTCGGCGTTCCCGTGGAAGCGCACGAGCGAGAACTCGGTCTCGGCCAGGCCGGGCTCGACGCTCGTCACGCGCACGTTCGAGCCCAGGAGGTCGGCCCGCAGGTTCAGCGCGAACTGCTTGACGAACGCCTTCGTCCCGCCGTAGACGTTCCCGCCCGGATAGGGATAGTC
>JAMPYD010000354.1 GCA_023700845.1 Elusimicrobiota bacterium
CCACGACGCGCTCGCCGGTCTCCACGGCCCCGCCGAACGCCCCGCTCCAGACGCCGGGGCCGTCCTCGACGGCCCCGAGGATGCCGCCCGACTCGCGGCCCTTGATGATGGCGGCCGTCGTGCCGGGCAGGACCACCGTCTTGTCGCGCTGGGCGTCGATGCCGCGGCGCATGCGCGTGAACTCCTCGCGCATCTCCTTGAGCTGCGCCATGCGCTCCTTCTTCTCGACCTCGGACATCGGCGGCGGCGGGCCGCGGCGCTCCGCGCCGGAGTCGCCCTCCTCGATGTGCTTGCTGATGTGCTGGATGCCCATCTCGGAGGTTTCCTTGGTCAGGGCGGCGGCCTGCATCTCGTTGGTGAAGCCGGTCGTGGCCGAGTCGAGCGGGGTCGCGATCAGGGACGAGGACGGCTCGGGCGGGGCGAGCTCCGGGGTCTCCGCGGGGACCGGGGCGGGCGCGCGCTTGCACGCGGCGCCGAGCAGCAGCGCCGCGGCCAGGGCGAGGAGCGGGTCAGGCCTTCGGATTGCCAAATTTGAGCTTCAGCCGGCGCGCGACGAAGGAGGGGACGAACTGCTCGGTGCCGGCGCCCAGGCGCGCGATCTCGCGGACCATCGAGGAGGCGAGGTAGGTGTACTGGTCGTCGGGCATCAGGAAGACGGTCTCCACGTCCTTGTTGAGGCGGCGGTTGAAGGACGCGAGCTGGAACTCGTAGTCCATGTCGGAGACGACGCGCAGGCCGCGGATGAGGACGCGCGCCTTCTTGCGCTTCATGTAATCGACGAGCAGGCCGGAGATCGTGTCGCAGTCCACGTTGGGGAGGTTGCGGATGGACTCCTCGACCATCTCGATGCGCTCGGAGACGGAGAAGGTGTTCCGCTTGGAGGCGTTGTTCGACACCGCGACGATGACGTGGTCGAAGATCTTGGAGGCGCGCTGGATGATGTCGAGATGCCCGCGCGTGAGGGGGTCGAAGCTTCCGGGGTAGACCGCGATTCGGCTCATGGACGCAGTATAACGGCCCCGGGGGCCCCTGTCAACGACGGCGGGGACCGCCCCCTGGCGGGATTTTAAGGGAGGGGCTACACTCGGAGCATGGCCCCGAAACCCCTCCGGGGAGCCCTGGCCTTCCTCTTATTCGCCCTGCTGGCGCGTCCCGCGCTCGCGGTGGAAGCGTCTTTGCCCAAATCCGGGAACTCCGGCACGGGCCAGGGCGGCCAGGCCGGAACCGCCGGCGGCGCGCAGGCCGGCCCCGGCGGCGTCAGCGCCGTTCCCTCTTTGGGCCTCGGCCTCGCTCCGTCGCTCGGCGGCGCCGCGGCGCCGGCGCCCCAGGCCAAGCCCGCGGCCGTGCCGGCCGCGCCCGCGCTCAATCCCCCGGCGGGTTACGTCGGCCACGATCCGTCCAAGCCCCTGTCCTGGGCCGACCCGGATGATCCCGCGGCCTCGCTCGCTCCCAAGAAGTCGCCCGCCAAGCCCGCCGCGGGAAAGTTCGTCGCCAAGCCTCTGCCGCCGGCGATCGACGCGCCCTCGCATGCTCCGGCGTCCGCGGGCGATATCGACGCCAAGCTCGTCGGCGGCGCCAAGGCGGCGGTCAAGCCCGGCGACGCGTCCGCGGACGGAAAGCTCAACGAGTTCTACGACGGCGCCGCCGCTCACGCGGGCTCCGACGCGACGGCCCCGGCGTCCGCCGCGGCCGGTCCCGGCCGCGCGACGGGCCTGGCCCCGGCGGAGAAGGGCTCCCCGAAAGCCGGCTTCAAGATGGCGCCGCCCGCGCCGAAGGGCGGGGCCGCCAAGAGCTGGCTGAAAGGCGCCCTCGGGTCCTTCTCGGACGCGGCGTCGAACGCGTGGTACGACGTCAAATCCGCGTTCGTCAAATCCGAGCCGGCGCCCGAGCCCGAGACCGCCGTGCTCACGGTCCTTCCGCCGAAGACGGCGCCGTGGCTGAAGACCCCGCCCGGCGACAAGCTCCTCGTCCGCACGGGGCGCGGCGCGCGCTTCGAGACGCTCGGCTACCGCGTGCTGTACGCGCCGCCCGCCGCGCCGGAGCTGGCCGTGACGAAGGCCGCCGACGAGGACGTGAGCGTGCGCCTGGAGCGAGGCCGGGACGCGGAGGAGACCAAGGCCCTGCGCGCGCGCTTCTCGAGCTTCAACAGCCTCATCGAGTCGAACTTCGCCGCCCTCGAGCTGATCGCGCAGAGCTCCTCGAAGATGACGGTCAAGACCGCGCGCGCGGTGCACGGCCACGTGGCGGCGATGGCGGAGGCCTACGCGGCCCTCGCGGCGGACGACGAGGCGCGCGCGGCGGACGCCCTCGGGGTCAAGCTCGAGGTCCGGCACATCGGGAGCATGCTCGAGGGCGCGATGCGCGGCCTGTCGGACTCGGACCTCCTGCCGCCCGCGGCGGTCGCGCTCGTGATGCCGATCGACAAGCGCGCCCTGCACAAGTACCTCAACTACCTCCATCAGCAGGCGCTCGAGGCCGTCGGCAAGTCGAACACCGCCTCGCCCGCGAACCTGACCGTGCGCCTGGGCTCGTGGGCGAACGAGAAGTCGGTCTCCCTCGTGGACCTGTCGGAGCATCCGCTGGTCAAGGACGGCCGCGTCGTCTCGCCGGGCTTCAAGGCCCTGCTCGCGGCGATGACGCGGTCCAAGGACACGCCGAAGGGCTCGCTGATCATGCAGGACCACCAGTTCTGGGGCCACTTCAAGCTCGGCGCGCACTCCGCCGAGATCTACGCCAGCTTCCTGCAGCCCGACGAGGGCGGCATGATCCGCGTGCGCTACCAGGAGTGGGGCACGGGCTACGACAACCAGACCCGGCTCTATTACGTGGGGCGCCTGCTTCACAAGGCGGGCTTCCACGTCGACCAGAAAAACGGCTTCCTGACCGCGGTGATCGACAAGGACCACGCCTCGCAGACCGTCGACGAGATGACCGACACCTTCGCGCTCGTCGTGCAGGCCCTGCACGCGACGGTCGGCGTGGACTTCGCGCTGCCGATGCTCGTGCAGGGCGCCAAGACGAGCGAGGAGGTCGGCCGCCGCATCGACGACTGGGTGGACACGGTGATGGGCGAGGGGACCTTGCCCTTCTACGTGCACGACGACCACAACGCGATGGTCGCGGGGTGGAAGCAGTACGAGGCCGAGCGGCGGCCGCGCGCGATCCTGCGCGCCGCGCTCGACCGCAACCTGGCGGCCCTCGGCCTGCCGCCGATCCCGGCCGAGGAGCGGCTCGGCCAGCGCACGATCGACCGCTTCGTCAACGAGCCGATCGAGGCCGCCATCGCCCGCGGCCAGCTGAGCCTGGACGCCGGCGGGCGCCTGACGCGCAGCGCGCGGTACGACCCGCTCGCGGCGCTGGGCGGCGGCTTCGCCGCCGGCGGCGCCGCCGGGGCGCGCATGGCGGAGGTCGTCTCCTCGCTCGATCCGTCGCTGTTCCAGTACGAGACCATCGGCGCG
>JAMPYD010000355.1 GCA_023700845.1 Elusimicrobiota bacterium
CGACGAAGAAGTCGATGAGGTCGACGACGAGCAGGCCCGTCTTGGCGGGGCGCAGGGCCTCGCCGCGGGGCTTGAAGCGGGACAGCTCCGCCATCCAGCCCCGGGCCTTGTCCGGCATCGTGTCCGGGACGACGTAGCATTCGCTTTCCAGCGTCTCCGCGCGCAGGCCCGCGCGGGCCTCGTCGCGCAGGGCCTTCGACCAGAGCTGGCCGCAGGAGGTCGCGGCGTCGATCTCCTCCTGGGCGCTCGGGGACAGGATGACCTCGAAGCCGCGGGACCGCAGGCCGGCCGCCGCCGCGCTCACGTCGGCCGGCGGCTCGTGCCACAGGCGCGAGGCGCCGCTGGCCTCGGCGGCGCGCGTCGGGTTGACGGGCGTGATCTTGACGAGGAAGTTCTCCGGGTCGAAGGTCCGGGCGACGACGGCCGGGTCGAGCGGCTGATCGGGGGCGAGCGCGAAGTTCAGCGTCACCTTGCGGTCGCCCGGGCGGCGCCAGCGCCGGCCGAAGTCGGCCACGCGCTCGAGGCTCCAGGGGCGGGCGCGCATGACGGAGCGCCGCACGTTTTCGTCGGTCGAGTGCGCGGAGAACTGGAGCTGGAACCGCCCGTCGCGGTAAAGGCGGTCCTTGACCTCGCGCATCTCCTCGAGGCGCTCCGCGGCCGTCGCCGTGTCGGGCGCGACGGTCGAGATCGAGGCGGTCAGGCCGGGCCCCCCCCACTCCTCGGCCGGGCGCTCGAGCGCCTCCGGAGTCGCGGGGTTCAAGGTCGGCTCGCCCAACCGCGCGAAGTGGATCTTGAACTTCGGGTGGCGGCGCGCGTCGAGGCCCGGATTGTCCTTGACGACCCGGCGGACCTGGGCGACGATCTCGCCGGCGGTCAGGTTGCCGCGCCAGCCCATCGCGCCGCCGTCGCACATGCGGCAGCCGATCACGCAGCCCACCTGGGTGGAGAGCATCAGCACCCACTTCTTGTCCTTGGGCACCCCCGGCTCGACCGTGTCGACGAACTCGATGAGGCGGTCGCTGCGGCCGGACAGGCGCGCGAGGTACAGCTGTCCGAGCGGGCCGGCCGAGCGCGTCTCCAGGATCTTCACGCGCTCTCCCGAAGCCAGCGCTGCGCGCGCACCGCCGCGGCCATGCCGTCGCCCGCGGCCACCGCGACCTGGCGCTCGACGGCGCCGCGCGCGTCGCCGGCCACGAACACGCCGGGGCGTCCGCCCCGCCGGGCCCACGGAGAGGCCTCCGCGCCGATCAGGACGAAGACCGCCGACACGCGCAGGCGCTCGCTCGCGGCGCGGCCGTCGCGCAGGACGAGGGCCTCCACCCGCTCGCGCCCCTCGACGCGGACCACGCGGCCGCGCCGCACCGAGACGTTCCCGAGCGCGGCCAGGCGGGAGAGCAGGAGCCGGTGGGCGCTGAGCGGGCCGCGGGCGACGAGGGTCACGCGCCGGGCCGAGCGCGCGAGGTGCACCGCCTGGTGCACGGCGGCCTCGCCGCCGCCGACGACGGCGACGTCCCGGCCGCGCCACTTGCCGGCCTCGTCGAAGGCGGCGTGCTGGACGCCGCGCCCGCTCAGGCGCCCGGCCCCGGGCGCGCGCAGGGGCGTGAAGCGGGCGCCGGTCGCCAGGACGACGGAGCGCGCCGAGAGGCGCCGCCCGTCGGCCAAGGTCAAAGTCTGCGCGCCCGCGGCGGGGCGCAGCGCGACGAGCTCTCCGCGAAGCGTCTTGAGGCCCCAGGCCCGCGCCTGGCGGACGTACGCCGCCATCAAGCGCCGCCCGGAGACGCCGCCGGGCCAGCCCGGGGCGTTCTCGATGAGGCTCAGGCGGCCCGCCTGGCCCCCGAGCGCGGCGCGCTCGAGCAGGACGGTGCGCAGGCCGGCGCGGGACAGCTGCAGGCCCGCGGCGAGGCCCGCGGGGCCTCCGCCGACCACGGCGGCCTCCCACTCCGGCGCGGCCCGGCTCACTGCTCCGGCTCTCCGCTCGCCTGAAGCAGCTTCTTGGCGTCGAGGATGAAGATGCGCCCCCGCTCGGTGCGCAGGATGCGCTTGGCCCGCAGGACGGCCAGGCCGCGGAACACGGTCTCCTGGGAGGCCCCGACCCAGGTCGCCAGCTCGTGGCGCGTCGCGGGAATCTCGTCGCCGAAGCGGGCGCGCAGCGTGAGCAAGGTCGACACGATCCGGTCGTTGACGCTCTCCCGCCCGAAGCGGACGAGGTTGCGGATCTGGCGGATGCGTTCCGCGCAGCGCTCCGCGGTGCAGCGCGAGACCGCGAGGGAGCGATGGGAGAGGGCCTCGAAGGCGCGGTCGGGGATGCGCACCGCGACGAGCTCGCCCTCCGCCACGGCGGTGCAGGTGTGCGGCGACCGGCTGCCGAGGCGGCAGTACAGGCCAAACAGCTCGCCGGGCCCGAGGGCCTCCGCTTGAAGCGTGCGCGTGCCGCCCGCGAAGATCAGGATGCGGACCCGCCCCGAGACGATCAGCCAGCCCGCCGTGGCGCGGTCGCCTTCCGAGAAAACCTGCGCCTTGGGCGCGAACTTGTGCAGCGAGCAGGCGGCCGCCAGCGCCGCGATGTCCGCTTCGGATGCGCCCGTGAACGGAGGAGTCCGGGCGAGGAGTTCCGCGATTTTATTCTGATCGGTGCTCAACTTTGACTGTCATGCAACAAGACGACCACGAGCCGCCGCCTCAGGCCGGTTCGTTGCGACCCCGGCCTCGGGCGCCATGATGACCATCCCCCTCCCCCGACGCGGACCCCGGCTCGCCCTTCTCCTGCTTCCGTTTCTCGCCGCCTGCCGCGGCGAGCCGGCGCCCGCGCCCGCGCCTCTCACCGCGGAGCAGAAGGATCACAAGGAGCTGAGCCGCCAGCCGAGCGAGGAGTGGACGCCCTCGAGCACGCCGCGCAAGCTGAACATCCTGTTCCTGCTCGACAAGAACAGGATACGCAAGGGCGAGACCTTCCGCTATCGCCTCGAGATGCAGAACCTGGGCCAGGAGCCGCTCGCGTTCAAGGAAGCCGCGCCCTCCTTCATTAAGGACGGCTCCCTGTGCGGCTCCGGCGACATCAAATTGTACGCGGCTCCCCCGGACGGCAAGGAGACCCTCCTGACGTGCAAGCCCGCGGCGGCGGCGGCCGCGAAGGGTCCGGACGCCGGCCTCGACCTGCTCCTGGAGCCGGGAGAGTACCTGCTGACGCGGGGCTCCGGGTCGAAGGACAACTTCCGCGAGCTGCAGGCGAAGTTCTCGTTCGCGGCCCTGGGAACCTACCGGCTCAAGGCCGTCTACGCCCCCGGGGACGGCTTCCGCGCCGTCTCCAACACCGTCACCCTGGAAGTGGTTCCCTGAGGCCGGAGCCGTAGGCATGGCCCCGGTCCGCTGGCGCGCCCTGTTGACCGCCGCCTTGGCGGCCGCCGCGGCGCTGCGCATCGCGTGGGTCATCGGCGCGGCCGGAGCCTCGTTCGA
>JAMPYD010000356.1 GCA_023700845.1 Elusimicrobiota bacterium
AGGATCGTCAACGCCTGGATCATCCTGCGCCCGGGCAAGCCCGAGCTGCGCTCGCGCTTCGTCGTGCGCGGCTACGACAAGGCGCGGCTTTACGCGGCCCTGCGCCGCGCCGGCCTCGAGCCGGTGCGGTCCTCGCACGGCCTCGGCGCGCTGGGCCGCATCAAGTCGAGCGGCCGCCTCGTCGTCCTCGCGCGCAAGCCTTAGGGCTCCGCGGGATTCCCGCGTCACGAGACTATTACCGCGCATCCATTCCCGTTTCGGCGGCAAAGCGCCATCATGATCCTCGGCGACGAGCTCGTCTCGCGGCCGGAGGGGTATGACCAAAAAAACGATAGCCGTGACGGGAGCGACCGGGCACGTCGGCAAGGCGGTCGTGGCGAGGCTCAAGGAGGCCGGTCACGACGTGCGCAAGGTGTCTCGCAGCTCGGGGGTGCCCGACGACGACCTCATCGCCCTGACCAATGCGTTCTACGGAGCGGACGCCGCTTTCCTCATGATCCCGCCCGACTTCAAGGCGGCGAACCTCCGCAAGCGCAGCGACGAGCTCGGCGCGAAGCTGGCCATGGCGGTGAAGGCGGCGGGCGTGCGCCGGGTGGTCTTCCTCAGCAGCCTCAACGCCCATCTCCGGGCGGACACGGGCCCGATCCTCGGCCTGCACGACATGGAGGAGAGGCTCAACGCCCTCGAGATCCCCGAATTGGTCCATCTCCGCCCGGCCTATTTCATGGAAAACCATCTCGGCGGGGTTCACTTCATTTCGCATCACGGCTTCTACGCCGCGGCCCTGCGGCCCGACATCGCGATCCCGATGATCGCGACGATCGACATCGGCGCCAAGGCCGCGGAGATCCTCGCGGCGGAGCCGTTCGGCGAGCCCCGGGTGAGGGAGCTTCTGGGGCCCCGCGATTACACGATGACGCAGGCGGCCCGCATCCTCGGCGCGTCGATCGGCAAGCCGGACCTCAAGTACGTCCAGCTGTCCTACGACGAGGCGCGTCAGGCCATGCTCGACATGGATCTGACGACCGGCTACGCGGACGCGATGACCGAGCTCAGCCGGCACATGAACGACACCCTGCTCGAGGGGACGGAGGCGCGCTCGGCGGTCAACACGACTCCGACCGCGCTCGAGCAATTCGCGCAGGCGGTCTTTAGGCCCGCGTACGAGGAGGCGGCCGCCGTCGCCCGCTGAAACCCGTCAGCGGGCGGGTTCGGGCGGGGGGGCGGCGAGGAAGGCGGCGATCTGTGCCTTGACGGAGGCGTCGGTCTCCAGGGCGGCGAGCCGGGTCAGCAGGGCGGAGGCGCGCTCGAGCGCCGCGCCTTCGCCGTTCGCGGCGCGGTTGCGGGCGGAGTGCCAGATCACCGCGATCATGAGGGCGCGCGCGCCGGGCAGGCCGCGGGCGGCGAACGCCGCGGGGTCGGCCTCGATGGGGAGGAGCGCCCGCGCCTCCAGCTCGGCGACGAGGTCCGGGCGGCGCCGCGGCAGATCTTCCCGCGAGCGCACGAACGCGTCGAGGACGACCAAGGCGGTGATCCGATCCTCCGCCGAGAGCGTCGAGTCGAGAAGTCCCAATAGGGTCGTCTGGACCGGGGCCTCGAGGACGGCGGGCAGGTCGTGCGTCGCGGGCGCCAGGCCGCGCAGGGCGAAGATCCGGTAGGCGGGAGAGCGCGTCGAATCGAGCAGGGCGATCACCGCGGCGGCGCGGGCGCCCTCGTCGCCGACGACGGGAACCGCGTAGCCGAGATACAGCAGGGCTTTGGCCCGGACCGCGGGCGCTTCGGCGGGCGACACCGCCACGGCGCGGATGGCCTCGAGGCCCTTCGCGCGGCGGGCCTGGGGCGCCAGCGGCAGGGAGCTGTGCAGAGACTCGAGGGCGGCGAGCTTTTCCGCGGGGGAGGCGGCGCGGCCGAGGATCGAGATGGGGTCTTCCGCGGGCCTGGCGGCGGCGCGGACCTCGACGTAAGCGGCTTCGAGGGAGACGGGAGGCAGGGCCGGAGCCGGGGCGAGCACGGCGTTATTCTAGCAAGCTCGAGCGCCCGGAGAGCGTGACATCCGCGTACCAAGCCTCGGCGCGCCCTCCGGTGTTGTCGGCGTCGGTCATCAGGGCGATGCCCGCGTACGGAGGCGGATCCTCGCCGAAGAGGCGGCGGTAGTCCTCGAGCACGTCGCGCTCCTCGGAACGCCATTCCCCCGCGGCGGAGTCCCCCGAGCGCACGGCGACCATCATCACGCGGTCCGTGTACGGGCTCGGCGCGGATTCTCCGGCGGCGAGCTTGTTGGCCCAGATGTAGGCAATCGCGTTGTGCGGGGGGTATTCGCCCCGAAGAGCCTTGACCGCGCCGTACTTGAGGCGCGTCGCCAGGCCGGCCCGCGAGGGTTCGTACTTGAAGGTGATGTACACGCGCGCCGCGTAGTCGTCCCCGTCCTTGCGGCGCTCGTCGCCCTTGGCGAGGGTTCCCGCGACCTTCCAGCGCCAGCGCAGGACCGGAGCGGCGGCGACGGGACCCTGATGGCGGAAGATCAGGCCGGAGGCCGACCTCGCCGCGACGGCGTGAACCGCCGACGAGGACGCGCTCCACTCATACGCGGTGCGCGCCGGGATCTTGGGGAAGGCCAGCGGCTCCCAGCTCCGGGGCAGGCCGTTCGGAGCCAACAGCGGGGCCGTCGACAGCAGGACGAACAGCGCCTCCGCGTTCACAGCCGGGGCGAGCCCCGCTCGGCCTCGAGGCCGATGCGCCGGCTCATCTTCGACGGCTCGACCGGCCGCGTCGCGGAGTCGCCCGGCGCCCGCGCGGCGAACGACAGGTGGTCCTCGGCGGCGACGGCGCGCGCGAGGGCCTTCGCCTGCTCGGGGTTCACCCGCAGCTGGACCGTGCCCCACTCCTCGTCGCCTTCGGGCGGGGCGGCGCGCAGGACCGTCAGGTCCTGCATCACGGTGAGCGCGGTCAGCTCGGACTTGCCGCCCGCCTTGTAGCCGGCGCGGGTGACGATGACGTCGACGCGGTCGCCGAAGGCGAGGAATTCCTGCTGGTCGGGATAGGCGAGGACGGCCAGGGCGCGCTCGTCCTTCTCCAGGCCCGGGGACGCGGCGGAGGGCGCCTTGCGCCGCAGCGGCGCCGGCCCGGCGGACAGCTTGTTCAGGAACAGCCGGTCCTCCCGCTCGACGGCGAGCGCGGCGTACTGCGCCTCCTCGGGCGCGAGCGCCAGCGCGACGAGCCCGGTCCCCTCGGACCAGCCGTTGTCGACGCGCAGGACCTCGGCCCGGGCGGACAGCGGCTCCGAGCGGATGTCGCTGGTCGCGTCGGCGCGCGAGGTCTCCACCATGATCATGACCTCGACGGCGTCGCCGGGCGCCAGGAACCGGGTCTGGCTTTTGTCGATCGCGAGGCTGAAGGCGCGCTTGCCGTCGGGCGGATGAAAGGACGCGCCGGCGTCCGGCGGCGGCGCCGG
>JAMPYD010000357.1 GCA_023700845.1 Elusimicrobiota bacterium
CCGTCTCCGAGACGACGAAGTCCCCGCTTTTCCACGCCTTGCGCAGCAGGGCTTCGTACGACATTTAAAACTCCCTCTTGGCCATGACCTCGACGAAGAACGCGAGCTCGGTCGCTTCCGCCTTGCAGGGCAGGTTCTTGATCATGGCCAGCATCGAATCGGTGATTTCGCGGCCCTTCTCGCGCGTCTTCTGGATATGGCCGCGGTCCTTCAGGAGCTTGGCGATCTTGGCCGCGTCGGGCTTGGCCTCGTTCCACAACGACAAGAACTCGTCGCGGGTGCCTTTATCGGAGATGGCGTAGATGCACGGAAGAGTCAGCTTGCGGTTGGCCAGGTCCTGGCCTTCGTCTTTCCCGGAGACTCGTTCCGTCAACGTATAATCCTGGATGTCGTCGACGATCTGGAGCAGAATGCCGGCCGCGCAGGCCAGGCGGGGCGGGTCGCTTTGCTCGTGCGGGAACGGCGAAAGCTCGGAGAGCACCGCGCCGGCCCACTCGAACAAAGCGCCGGTCTTGCGGGAGGCCACGCCCATGTAGGCGTCGACGCTGACCTCGAGCGACCCTTTCAGGAACTCCTCCTGAAGCTCGCCCACCGTCATCTCGCGCACGGTGGTGACCAGGAGCTTGGGGGCGTTCGGGGAGATGTCGATGGCCTCCTCGAGGCCCTGCGCGAAGGCGAGGTCCCCCAGCAGCAGGCCGATGGTGGTGCCGAAGATCTTGTTCGGGGTGGGGTGGCCGCGGCGCAGCTCGGCCTCGTCCACGCAGTCGTCGTGGAGCAGGCTGGCGTTGTGCACGAGCTCCATGGCCCGGCCGACGCCCTCGGCCTTTTCCAGATCCACGCCCAGGGCCCCGGACAGCAGCAAAGCGAAGCGGGAGCGCAGCATCTTCCCCGGCCGGGCGATGTGGCTGGCCAGCTCCTGGCCCACCCGGCCCTCGATCCGGCGGGCGCGGCTCTCGAGGCCGGCCCGGACCCGGGTCAACGAATCTTCCACCTTCAAAAGGGAAATCGGCATTGGGGCCTTCAATTATACCACGACGGGGTCGCGCCAAGCCGGTGTCAGTCCTGTCGATATTTTCACTTTCCGGCGCAAAGTGAAAATATCCACAGGACTGACACCATTTTGCGCCATTGACGGCGGGGCGCCCCCCCTTTATACTCCAGAAGATGCATTCCGAGCGGATATTGGTGGTCGAGGACGACGCGGGGTGGATACAGCTGCTCCAGCTGTGGTTCCCCGCGGCGGGGTACACGGCCGTGGAGTACGCCGTGACCGGGGCGCAGGCCCTGGAGGCGGCGGTGCAGCGCAAGCCCGACTGCGTGCTCCTCGACTTCGGCCTGCCCGACCAGAACGGCTGCGAGGTGTGCTCCAAGCTGCGCGCGATCCCCGCCCTCGCCCGTGTCCCGGTCGTCATGTTCACGGCGCACGGCCGGGAGAAGGTGCTCGGCCTCGAGAACGGCGCCGACTACTTCGTCGGCAAGACCGACAGCTCGCGGGAGCTGATGGCCACCCTCGGCGCCCTGTTCAAGCGCGCGAAGCAGGAGCCGGGCGTGCTTCAGCACGGCGACCTGAGCCTGCACCGCGAGGACCGGCGCGTCTTCTGGAAGGACGCGCCCGTCGCGGAGCTCACGCCGAAGGCCTTCGCCCTGTTCCACATCCTCGTCGAGCGCGGCCCCCAGCCCGTCTCGCGCGAGGATCTATACCGGATGGTCGAGGGCGTCGAGAACCCGGGCCTGTCCCGCGCGCTCGACGTCATGCTCAACCGCCTGAAGAAATCGCTGCCCAAGGAGCTGGCCGAAAGGATCGTTAATGTGAAGAATTTCGGTTATTGCTTCCTTGAGGATCGGCGAGTAACACGCCCGTAACGCGGCGTAACAAGACGGTGAATTTACAGTAAACATTCCGGCTGTTAGACTCCTGAGGCAGTCGATTTGACCGAGAAGGGCACACCCGGGGAAACCCGGGGCCGCAAAGCCGACGGGGCTGACGGCGCGAAAGCGCCAAGCCGGCCGGGCCGCCGAAACGAACGACTCCATCGATCATGGGAGTCTTCCGAAAATCAGTCATCGCGGCGCTGCTGGCCGCCTTCGCCTTCGCCTCCCCGGCGCGGGCCTCGGAAGACATAAAAGACATGGCCAAGGCGGTCACCTCGGCCGCGGCCGCCCGGCAGGTCAAGCGCGTGGCCGTCGTCCCCTTCACCGCCCCCCGCGGGGCCGGCTCCTTCTCCGGCGCGATCGTCTCCGAGCGCCTCGTCATCCAGATTCTCGCGCGCGGCGAGCTCGACCTCGTCGAGCGGCGCTTCCTCGACAAGGTCCTCGAGGAGCAGCGCCTGGGCGTGTTCGGCATCATGGACCAGGACACGGTGAAGGCCCTGGGCAAGGTGCTCGGCGTCGACGCGATCCTGACCGGGACCATCGTCGAGCTCAAGGGCGAGCGCGTCGAGATCAACGCGCGCCTGATCCACGCCGAGACCGCCCAGGTCCTGGCCGCGGACACGGTGCGCGTCGCCAAGGATTGGGAGGAGCGCGCGATCGGCGAGGACGCGTCGACCTGGATCGTCCCCGTCCCGGACCTCGGCGACGAGCCGTTCAAGAGCGGCGCCTCCTGCCAGACCAGCGTGGACGCCGTGGAGAGCCGCCTCCTCGACTTCAAGGCCCGCTATTGGGCGGAGCGCCTCAAGGACCCGGCCTTCTCCATCCGCTCGCTCCGGCACAACCCGGGCTCCGAGATCCGCAACGCGGAGCTCAAGAAGCGGTTTTTCCTCAAGCTGCAGGAGCGCTACGACGCCCCTCAGCGCACGCCGCTGACGGGCGAGGAGCAGGCGGCGCTGGCGAAGGGTCTGCAGGAGATCAAGGTTCTGTCGGGGCTGTGCGAAGGATGACGATTCGAGGAGGTCGCATGAAGATCAGAGCGGTCGGTCTGCTGGCGGTCGCGGTCCTCGCGGGCTGCGGGGGCGTGACGCGGCGCGTGCACGACGGGAGCGTGGACCGGGTCATCGACCAGAAGCCCGTGCGCGGGGCCTACCTGGAGGCCATCGGCATCGGCGCCTCGGACCCCGCGCTGAAGACGGACACCCAGCGCATGGCGCTGGCCCGCGACGCGGCCATCGTCAAGGCGCAGTACGAGCTGCTGTCGATGGTCAAGGGCGTGCGCCTCGAGGGCGGCGTCAGCGTGGAGCGCGCGCTCGAGACCGACTCGACCTTGTCGGCGCGGGTCAACGACGTGATCCGCGGCGCCGAGATCCACAAGTCCGAGTTCACCGCCGACAACGGCTGCGTGGTGACCTTGCGCCTGCCCAAGTCGGCGCTGGAGAAGTCGCTGGGGAGCCGCCTCCAGTGAGGCGCCTGGCGCTCGCGGCGGCGCTGGGGCTCGCGGCCTGCTCTCACGCGGGTCCCCGGGCGAAGGTCGTCGAGGCCGAGGGCTTCGCTCCGGTCGACGCGCGCG
>JAMPYD010000358.1 GCA_023700845.1 Elusimicrobiota bacterium
GCCTCGAGCTCCGCCGGGGACATGGCGGGCGTCTCGCCGGCGGCGACGAGCGAGACGAGCGGCTTGCGCGCGGCGCCTTCGCCGGCGGCGACGGCCGCGGCGGCCGGAGCCTCGGGCTTCGCACGGGAGTTCTCGAACAGCGCGTTGAGCCGCGCGTCGAGCTCCGAGACGGCGGCGGCGTCGCCGAGATCCAGCCCCCGTCGGACGCCGGCCAGCTGCTCCTGGAGGGCGGGGCTCGCCTGCGACTTCGAGGAGATGCGGCTCGCCGAACGCGTCAGCCGCTCGTACGCCTGATCGCCGAGGGCGGCGCGGATCTCCTCCTTGTGCCGGGAGAGCGCGGAGGGCTGGGCGACGAGGGCGGTCACCAGGCGCGCCGCCTCGGCGCGCCACGGATCGGAGGCCGGCGCCGGGGCGGCGATCGAGGCCGTCAGCGGGGCCAGGGAGATCGACGCGGCGGGCTGTCCGCTCAGCGACGCGACGAGCTGAACCTGGGCGAGGATCGAGGCCTGGAACGCCGGCGCGGTCTGGGCCAGTCCGAGGGCGGGCGCCAGCGGGGCCCGGCCCGCGACCATCGCGGCCGAAGGGACGGCGAGCAGGGCGGAGAGCGCGAACGCCCGAAGGAGAGGGGTCTTCATAGGGCAACAGTATAAGCCACGGCGCCCAAAACCGCCATGGGCTCTTTGGCCCCGGGGAGCGCCTACTTGATCGTCAGCGCGGGGAGGTCGAGCGCGGTTTTGCGGGCGTCGAGGGAAAGGTCTCCGCGGTGGCCCAGGACCCGGATCTCGCGGTCCACGGGCTCGAAGGCGAAGGCAAGGTAGTAGCGGCCCGCCCCCAGGCCGGCGAACGAGAATCGTCCCTCGGCGTCCGGCTCGGCGGACGCCGTGAGCCCGGCGGCATCGAGCAGATAGGGAGCGGCGGGATCGGATTTACGGTAAAGCGCGACCCGCAGCGGCTTGAGCCCGTTGACGCGTCCCGAAATGCGCCCGGGCTTCAGCGCCCCCCCGCCCCGCAGGTCGAGGAGGCCGGCCGGTATGCCGCGCGGGCCCGCCGCTCCGCGCTCGGCCCAGACCGCGGCCTGCGCCGCGTCGCCGAGATGCGCGTAGGCCAGGGCGATGCGCGACGCCCCCATCGGCCCGATGCGGTGCGCCGTCTCGTCGGCGAGCGCTCCGAGCGCGCCCAGGGCCTCGGGCGAGGGAGGCGCGGCGGAGAGATGCTCGAGCAGAAGCGAACGCGCGAGGTCGTCGTTGAACTTCACGCCCAGCATCAGCGCGCTCCTCAGGCCGGCGGGGTCCATGAGCTTGGCGCGCCGCTCGTACAGCGCGCGCAGCGCCTCCAGGCGCCTCGCGCCGGCCCCGGCGACCTCCCGCTCGGCGGACACGGGGAGGTCGTAGACGGCCCGGCCGGGCCGGCCCTCCTCTTCGGTCAGGACCACGAAGAGGCGGCGGGCCTCCGCCGTCGCCGGGGCCGGCGCCCAAGCGCCGTACGCGGAGAACGCCAGAAATGCCGCCAGCGCGTCGGCCGCCGCCCAGGACAGGAGCGCCCGAAGCGGCTCCGGGCGGGACGAGAGGCAGGCGAGCGCGGACGCCATGGCCGCGAACGCGGCCAGGGAGCAGACGAGAAGGTTCGCGAAGGGCTCGAGGGCGTTCAGCGCGCCGAACGGAAACCAGACCTTCTGAGAGACCTCGAACCAGATCGCGAACGACCACCGCGTCAGCGCGACGACGACCGCGAGAAGAAGGCCGCGGGCGAGGAACATCGCGGGCGTCCACGTGCGGCCTCGAACCGCGGCCCCGGCCAGCCAGGCGAACCGCGCGAGCGCGGCGATCATCAGCAGGGAAACGCCCGCGGTGAAGGCCAGGCGGGTCCCGGGCCGGGACAGCGCCTCATGCGAGGCGGCGAACAGCGGCCAGCCGGCGCGGCGCGGGAGGATGAAGTCGAGGGTGGCCGGAAGGCGGGAGGCGAAGAGCATGGCCGACAGCGCCGCCCCCGCGGCGAGAGCGGGAAGAAGGGCGCGGCGGGCGTCAGTTGCCGTCTTGGTCAACGGTGACGACCGGCTTCTTCGTGAATTTGGCCAGGGCCCCGGCCGCCTTCGAGGCGTCCCCGACGACGACGATCGCGAGCTCGTCGGGGCGGATGAAGATCTCCGCCGCGCGCTTGGCTCCGGCGCCGGTGACGGCCTGCACCCGCTCCACGTAGGAGTCATACCAGCCGTCGGGGAGCCGGCGCGCCCGGAGCTTGAGCACGGCGTCGGCCACGCCGTCCTGCGTTTCCAGGGAGCGGGCGAAGCTCCCGGCGAGATACGCCTTGGCCTGCTTGAGCTCCTCGGCCGTCGGCTCCTCCTTGCGGATCCGCTCGAGATGGCCCAGGATCGCCGCGAGCGCCGGCTCCGCCACCTCGGTGCGCACCGGGGTGCGGATCTTGAACAGGGAGGCGGTCAGGCGGTGCTCGAGGCGGCTGCTGATCCCGTAGGTGTAGCCCTTGGTCTCGCGGATGTCGCGCATGAGCCTCGAGGAAAAGGAGCCTCCGAGAACCTGGTTGGCGAGCAGCAGGTCGAAGTACGCGGGATTGTCCTCGCGGACGGCCGGATTTCCGAGGATGAAGGACACCTGGCTCGACTTCGGCCGGTCGAGCAGGTACACCGCGCGCTCGGCCTTCGCCGCCGGAACGGGCGGGGCGTCGACGGCGGCCGGGCCGCCCTTCCACGTCCCGAAGTGCCGGGAGACGAGCTCCGACGCCCGGGCCTTCGTCAGGTCGCCGACGATGACGAGGAGCGCCCCGCTCGGGGTGAACAGGCGCTTGTAGGCGGCGGCCACGCGCTCGCGGCTGATCCGCTCGATCGAGGCGTCCGTCGGCGCCGTCACGGCGTACGGATGGCCCGCGAACACCTTCTTGTAGAACGCCACGCCCGCGAGGAAATCGCTCTCCGCTCGCGAGGCGGCGAGCTCCTCCTTCATGTTCGCCTTGCGCAGGGCGACCTCGGCCTCGGGGAACGACGGCGCGCGCGCCACCTCGGCGAGCAAAGACGCCATCGCCTCGGCCTTGTCGGCGAGGGCGGACGCGCGGATCACGATCGAATCGGGCCCGGCGGCGGCGTACAGCGAGCCGCCGAACAGCTCGGCCGCCTCGGCGATCTCCTTCGACGTCTTCCCGGCCGTCCCGTCCGTCAGCAGCTCGGCCAGCGCCTCGGCCAGGCCCGCGTCCTCGGCGGGGATGGCGGCCTCGCCGCCCGCGAGCGCCAGGCGCACGGTGACGAGGGGCACGCGCCTGTCCTCGACGAGAACGACGGTCAGGCCGTTCTCGAGCCGCCACTCCGCGCGCGGAGGGAGCTTCACGGCGCGCATCGGCGCGACCTCGGGGGGCTTCGTCATGTCGACGGGCGCGGCGGCGGCCGCGCCCGCGATCAGCAGCAGAAACAAGGCGTTCATTCGGCC
>JAMPYD010000359.1 GCA_023700845.1 Elusimicrobiota bacterium
CGAGAAGGCGGGCCCGGAAGTCCCGGCGGGCGGCGGCGAGGCGCTCCTCGGCCTCGGCGCGGGACGCGGATCCGGTTCCCGCGGCGGAGCCCGGGCGCGCCGGCGTCTTGAACCAGCTCATCATGATGACCGAATACGCGCCGAACGCGACCGCGATCATCAGCAGCGCGATCACGATCATCATGTTCGTCCGACGGGATTCGGCTTTCATCGTCGTTATTATAGGAAAAAGAGTCCGCCCCCCGGCCGACTCGCCTCAGGCGAATCGAACCGGGGGGCGGGGGACGAGGCGCCGGAGAGGCGCTCTACTTCGAGAAGAACTTCCAGCGCCTGTCCGCGTCGCCGTCGCGCCGCTCGAGCATGTGCTCCTCGACCTGCGTCCACGGATCGGCGTCGTCGATCGGGGCCGTCATGCGCTGCCAGGCTTTTTCGCTGTCCTCAAAGCGTTTGACCAAAGTTTCGAGATGCGAGACCTCGTCGGCGCTCATCGCTTCGGCGGGCGCGGCCTTCAGGACGAGGCGGCGCACGGGGGCCTTCTTGACCTTACGGGGGGCCGCTTTCGCGGCGGCGCGCTGGACCTTCTTTTTCATGCAGGTTCCTCCGGTCCGGGCCTATCCGTCGGCTCGGGATAGGAGTGTAACGGGACTTCCCGGTTTTCGCAAGGGGGAGGGGACGTCAAAAAAATAACGAGGTTTATTCACGAATTCGTCATTGACCGGAGCGGGCCATGTTATTTACCTTACAAGGGCCCGGACTATGACTGAGATCATGGAGACCCGATTGAAGGACGCGCCCTCCGCCGAGCTCCAAAAATTTTTCCTCGACCTGCACCGCGCCTTCGAGCCCCGCCGACGGACCTTGCTCGCGGCGCGCCGCAGGACCCTCGAAAGGGCGCACGCCGGCGAGATGCCGGGATACCTGCCCTCCTCCGAGGCCACGGCCGGAGCCTGGCGCCTGGCCGTCCCCGAGTGGGCGCGGGACCAGCGCAACCAGATCACCGGGCCCGCCGACAACGCGAAGCTCCTCGTCGCGATGTGCAACACGAACGATCCCGGCTGCATGCCGGACGGCGAGGACTCGATCACGACGGATTGGGCCAACGTGAGGGCCGCGCAGCGCAACGTCGTCGCGGCGATCCGGGGCACGCTCACCTTCAAGGACGCGGCGATCAAGCCGTCCAAGCAGGTGATGTTCTACCGGCCGCGGGGGCTGCATCTCGACGAGACGAACGCGCTTCCCGGCGAGACGGTCTCGGCCTCCCTGTTCGACCTCGCCGCCGTCTTCTTCGAAACGGCGGATCAGCGCCGGGCGGCGGTCAAAGACCCCGCCCTGCAGGCCAAGCTGTGCTTCTACATCCCCAAGTCCGAGTCGTTCGAGGAGGCCGCCTGGTTCTCCGACGTGATCGCGGACATGGAATCGGCCGTCGGCATTCCCGTCGGCACGACGAAAATCATGTTCCTGATCGAGTCGCTGCCCGCGGCGTATCAGGTCGAGGAGATCCTGTTCGCGGCGCGGCGCCACGTGATCGGCCTCAACCTCGGCCGCTGGGACTACATGGCCAGCCTGCTGCACTTCAAGCTCGCCGATCCGGCGTGGATCCTGCCCGACCGGAACACGATCCCGCACGACATCCCGTTTTTTCAGAACCTCCGGCGGCGGCTCGTCGACGCGTGCCATCGGCGCGGGGCGCTCGCGATCGGCGGCATGAGCGCGCTGTTCCCCGACCGGACCGACGCCGCGATCAACGCCCGCGCGATGGAGCGCCTCGCCGCGGACAAGAAGAACGAGGCCTCGTTCGGCTTCGACGGCGCCTGGACGGGCCACCCCGACCAGCACGAGGGCGCCATCTCCCAGTTCCCGGCCCCCAACCAGCTCGGCGTCACGCACCCGGACGCGGCGCGGCCCGACCTGACGCCGACGCCGTCCGGCGCCGGCGTCGTCAGCGTCGCCGGCACGCGCGACGCGATCCGCACCTGCATCGAGTACCGCTTCGGCGTGCTCTCCGGGCTCGGCGCGCGCATGATCAAGGGCTACGACCGGACCGGCGCCCTGATCGGAAACTTCATGGAAGACCTCGCCACCGACCGCATCTACCGCCTGATGATCGCCCAGCGCGTGCGCCACGGCGTGACGACGGCCGAGGGCGTGCAGGTGACGCCCGCGCGGGTGTCGGGCTGGTTCGACGAGGAGCTGCGCAAGATCTTGGCCGCGAATCCGGAGTCCGCCACGGCGGATAAATACCACAGAGCCAGCGAATGGAGTCAGCAGATGATCAAGGAAGCCGCCGCCCCCCTGCCCGAGGGCATCAAGTCCTGGAAGTACCCTCAAGCCGAGTTCGCGAAGATGTACGCGCCCCACGAGAAGGTCCATCCCTCCGACAAGCTTCGCGCGCTTCTCCATGAAAAGTTCGCCCACCGGTTCACGAACCCGTCGAAGTCCTTCCTGCACACGGCCGGCGCCTACGACGCGATGACCGCGTCGATGCTGACCGACCTGGGCTTCGAGGCGATCTACGCCAGCGGCTGGCAGCTGGCCGTCGCCCACAACATGTACCCCGACATCGGGATCTACCCGTCGCATCAGATGGTCGACCTCGCCCGCGAGCTCATGCGCGGCATCGAGGGGACGCGCGACCGCCACTTCTACGACGACGGCGGCCTGGTTCTCAACACGCCCCCGATCTTCGCCGACATCGAGGCGGGGTTCGGCGGCCCGACCCAGACGTTCACGCTGACGCGTGAACTTATCAGAGCCGGCGTCGCCGGCGTCCACCTCGAGGACCAGGACCCGGCGGAGCGCACGTGCGGCCACATCGTCGCGCACCACGGCGTGAAGCGCGAGAAGGTGCTCGTGCCGACCAACAAGTGGATCGAGAAGCTGATCGCGGTGAAGGCCGCGGCGCAGGCCGCGGGGACGAACCTCGTCGTCATCGCGCGCACGGACGCCGTGGACGGCGCGGTTCCGGGCGGGCGGACGGGCAGCGTCCAGCACGCGATCGACCGCGCGCTCGAGGCCGCCTCTCTCGGCGTCGACGTGATCTGGCCCGAGTTCAACAACACCGACCTCGACGGCCCCCAGGAGTTCGCCGAGGGCGTGCACAAGTACTACCCGAACCAGATGCTCGGCTTCAACCTCTCGCCCTCGCTGCACTGGGGCAAGGCGAAGAAGGACGGCACCTTGATCACCAACGAGACGCTGGGAAAGATGGGCTTCACGCTCCAGTTCTCGACCTTGCTCGCCTTCCGCACGGTCGGCATGGCGCTGGAGAACTCGCTGAAGGGCTTCCGCGAGCGCGGCATCGACGCGCTGGCGGACCTTCAGCTCTCCGAGATCGACCATCCGAACGGAGAGCCCCGGTCCCGCATGCACCAGAAGTTCGCGGGCACCAACCGCTGGCTCACCCTCGAGAAGGTCAGCAAGGGCGTCTA
>JAMPYD010000360.1 GCA_023700845.1 Elusimicrobiota bacterium
ACGTCAGCTTGTCGCCTTCCTTGGCCTCCAGCTTCTCGACCTTGACGGTCTCGCCGGGAATGACCCAAAGTTGTTTTCCGCCCGTCTCGATAATCGCGTACATAGGACTCCTCTTGAGGTAGGCGTACATCATAACAAAAACCCCGACGGGTGACAAGGCGTTTTTCGCCGTTTAGCCGATTTGTTGCTCCAGGACGGCCGTCATGATCCTTTATGAGAAGGGCCGAGCGCTTTACCTCAACCTGACCAACCGCTGCCCCGTCTCCTGCGGGTTCTGCGTCAAGGTTCCCTGGGACTACCGGTTCGAGGGCAACGACCTTCGCCTGAAGGGGCCGGAGCCGACCTCGGCCCAGCTGATCAACGCCCTCGAGGCCAAGCTGGGCGCCGGCGGGGACTGGCGGGAGGTCGTGTTCTGCGGCTTCGGCGAGTCCACCTTCCGCCTGGACGAGATGACCAAGGTCGGCCTTTACCTCAAGACCCACTATCCGAAGGTGAAGCGGCGCCTGAACACCGTCGGGCTCGGCGACCTGATCTGGGGCCGGAACATCGTTCCCGAGCTGGCCCGCTATCTCGACGAGGTCGCCGTCAGCCTCAACACCGCCGACCCGAAGCAGTGGATCGAGCTGCTGCGTCCCGCGCCGGCCTACCGCGACGCGGGCTTCGCCGCCTCGCGGGCATTCGCCGCCAACTGCGTCAAGGCGGGCATCCGCACCCGCGTCACGGCCGTCGAGCTCCCCGAGGTGGACCTCAAGCCCCTGGAGCTCTACGCCAAGTCGATCGGCGCCGATTTCACCGCCCGCCCGATCCTCGCCTGACCCTGGACGCGAGCCCGGGCCGCTGTTACACTCTAAGAGGAAGGTCCTCCATGGCTAAAACCCGCTCCGCCGGCAAGATCCACCTGACGCCCAACCAGCACAAGGTCATCAAGGACAAATACCTGCGCGACGCGCCGTCGGCCGAGGCCTGGCTGACGGGGGTCGCCCGCAACGTGGCGCTCGGCGAGGTCCTGTCTCACCCGAAGGCCGAGGCCTGGGGCGTGTTCGTCGGCGTCGAGCGCAAGGTCGTGCCGGTTCCCGCCGTCGACGGGGCCGCCGCCGGGCGCATGATCCTCTTCCATCAGGGCCTTCCCGACAACGACGCGCGGCAGGCCAATTTCGCGCGCCTGCTGGCGAACCTGGAAAAGGCCTGCGCCAAGCATCCCGAGGCCAAGGCCCTGCGCGAGGAGTGGGCGGGCAAGTTCTACGGCCTGATGGCGGGCTGGGACTTCCTCCCGAACTCCCCCACCCTGATGAACGCCGGCCGCGAGCTGCAGCAGCTCTCCGCCTGCTACGTTCTGCCCGTGCCCGACTCGATGGAGGCCATCACCAAGTCGCTCGCCGCGCAGTCGATGATCCAGAAGTCGGGCGGCGGCACGGGATTCTCCTTCTCCTCGCTGCGCCCCAAGGGCGATCCGGTCAAGAAGACGCAGGGCGTGGCCTCTGGCGCGCTCTCCTTCATGAAGCTGTTCGACACGATGACCGACGTGGTCAAGCAGGGCGGCACTCGCCGCGGCGCCAACATGGCGATCCTCCGGTACGACCACCCGGAGATCATGGACTTCATCAAGATGAAGACCCAGCCCGGCGTCATGGAGAACTTCAACATCTCCGTCGGTGTGGACGCGGTCTTCATGCGCGCGGTCCTGGCCGACGCCGAGTACGAACTGATCAACCCGCGCTCGGGCAAGCCCGCCGGGAAGCTTCGCGCCAAGGAGGTCTTCGACGCGATGGTCGACCTCGCGTGGAAGACGGGCGACCCGGGCTACGTCGTCCTCGACCGCATCAACGCCTCGGGCTCCAACACGACTCCGGCTTTGGGCCGGATCGAGAGCACCAACCCCTGCGGCGAGCAGCCGCTGCTCCCGTGGGAGCCGTGCAACCTGGGCTCCCTCAACCTGGGCGCCTTCGTGACCGGCGAGACCGGCGCCGGGCGCTGGGATTTCCCGCGCCTGAAGGAAACGGTCGCCGTCGCGATCCGCTTCCTCGAGGACGTCATCGAGGTCAACAACTACCCCCTGCCCGAGATCGAGCGCCTGGCCAAGGGCAACCGCCGCATCGGCCTGGGCGTGATGGGCTGGGCCGAGGCCCTCGTCAAGAGCGGCGTCGCCTACGGGGACCCCGAGGCGCTCAAGCTCGGCGACAAGGTCATGTCGTTCATCAACGGCGCGGCCCTCGACGCCTCCGAGAAGATCGCCCGCGAGCGCGGCGTCTTCCCCAATTGGAAGGACTCGGCCTACGACCCGGACTCCGAATATTTCCGGGGCGAGAAGCGGCATCCGCGGCACTGCGCGCGCACCACGATCGCGCCGACGGGCACCATCGCCATCGCCGCCGGGCTTCAGGGCGGGGGCATCGAGCCGTTCTTCGCGATCGCGTACACGCGATATAACGCGAAAGCCCTCGAACTCTTAAAACACGGCAGGCAGCCGGACGACAAGGATGTCTTTTTCGAAGTCAATCCGCTGTTCAGGGATTACGCCCAGAAGAACAAGTGGTTCGGTTCCGACGAGAAGACCTTGATGAAGGCCATCGACTCGAATCACAAGTCGTTGTCCGGCCTTAATGAAATCCCCGATTCCGTTCAAAAATTATTCGCCACGGCGCATGATGTTTCCGTCGAAACCCACGTGCGCATGCAGGCCGCCTTCCAGCGCCACACCGACAACGGCGTCTCGAAAACGATCAACCTTCCCGAAGAGGCGACGGCCGACGACGTCCGCGGCGCCTACCTGCTCTCCTACGAGCTGGGCTGCAAGGGCATCACGGTGTACCGCGACGGCTCCAAGGCCCAGCAGGTGCTGAACCTGTCTTCGGCTCCGTCGAAAGGCAAGCGCCGCGCCCCGGAGGCCTCGCTCGGCCTCGACGCCGAGTACTACCAGATCCGCACCGGCTACGGCCCGCTGCACGTGCACATCAACTACGACGAGAAGGGGCCGTTCCAGCTGTTCACCAACATCCCCCCGCTCGGCACCGAGATCGCCGGCCTGACGAGCCTGGTCGGCATACTGATCTCGAAGTACCTGTCGGAGGGCGGCGACCCGCTGCGCCTGCTCAAGCACCTCAACTCGGTCAAGGGCGACCGCCCGATCGGGCTGGGGCCCAACCGCGTGGACTCGATTCCGCACGCCCTCGCCATCGCCCTGCGCGCCCACCTCAAGAAGACGGGCTGGATCGAGGGCGGAGGGCCGGCCCCGGAAGCGGTTCAGGAAACGGCCCCCGCCGAGCACTGCCCGAAATGCTTCTCGCGCAACGTCTCGCACGAGTCGGGCTGCTCCGGCGTGACCTGCCACGACTGCGGCCACTCCGAGTGCTCTTGAGCCGGCGGGGCTAGCGTCCGTCGGTCGCCGAACCGCTCCTCCACGTGCC
>JAMPYD010000361.1 GCA_023700845.1 Elusimicrobiota bacterium
CGAGTCCCCCGAGCCGATCGGCGGCGTCGCCCAGTCCGGAGGGCGGATCGTGCTTGCGGCCGGAAGCTCGCTTTTCGAGATCGCCGCGGGAAAGCCGATGCGGCTGCTCGCGAGTGGTGAAAAGCCGCTTCGATCCGTCGTTCTGGGGCCAGGCGGGCGAGTCTATGCCTCGGACGATACGAGCGTGTTCACTCTCGATGCGGGTATGCTCACGCTCGTTACGAAGGAAGCGGGCGGTGAGCTGAGCTGGTTCGCAGGCGGACTGCTCGTGTTCGACCCGAAGCTCCCGCTGCTAGCGCGCGTCTCCGGTCTTTAGTTCCAGGGGAAAGGCATTTCAATCAGGTCGGCCAAGCAGTACGCCATGAGCTCCCGTGGGCGCCTGTTTCAGTGCGAAATTTTAATATCAACCGAGTGTGCTGTTTGGTGTGCGGTTTCGGTCAATTAACGGCAACTAACCGCAACCAACGGCAATCGTGGTGGGGGATTCTCCGACGGAGAACCATTATCGTGTCCCGGCGGGGGGAAAACACCCGGTTTTCGAGACTGCTACCTTCAACCGCTCGGTCACCCTTCCGTGTACGGAATCGAAGAGCGGTTGATAGGGGATTTTAGCATACGCGCGGAGGGCGGTGCGCTCTCTGGCGGGACCGGGAGTTTATCGGCGGACTTCGTCGACGGCGCCGGTCTCCGGCGCGGGGCGCCAGCCTTTGGGCCTCGGCGGGAGTTGGGCCTTCAGCGGCGCGAGCGCCCTGGCCGTGGAGATCATCGCGTCGTTGTTCAGTTCTTCCGGGTCGGCCTTGGGATCGAGGCTCGCCTGGCAGGAGCGGCGGTCGCTCGCGATCTGGCCGAGGAGATACAGGTAGCAGTTCATCTGCGCCGAGTCGAAGGCGTCATCCCGGCCGGAGAGCAGAGCGCGGCGCATGAAAAGAATCGAGGGCGAGGCGGCCACGAAGGCCCGGCGCTGGTCCGCCGTCGGTTCCTCGTCGCGGGCGCGGACGATCTCGAAATTGGCGGCGAACAGGCAGAGGCTCAGCCGCGACCCCACGGCCTTGTCGTCGACCGTCTTCAGCTCGCCGCCGCCCAGCAGGGACGAGGTGATGAGGTCCCGGACTTCGTCCGGGGCGGGCTTGTGCATGCGGGCATTGTCGCAATGGCCGGGCAAGGCGGGGGCGCCCAGGCGCGCCGCCGCCTGGGACACCTTGGCGACGGGGGAGGCCTTCCCCGCCAGCGCCACGGACAGGGCTTCGTCCCGGCCGGGGCCGCCCTCGGCGAGGACGCGCTCGGCCTGCTTGAGGGCCACCAGGGCCGGGTAGGCCAAGGTGACCGCGTCGCCCGGGCCGCCCTCGCCGCCGGCGGGGGGCTTCGCGCAGTCGGCCAGGCTCAGGCAGGGCGGCTCGCCGACGACCTCGCGCAGGAAGGCCCAATCCTCGGGCGCGTCGAGGTTCTTGCCGAGGAGATAGACGATGGTGCCGCGCTGGTTGCGGCTCTCCGGAGGCAGCGCCCGGTACTTCTCGCGGAACAGGCGCCGCGTGGCCGGGGTCAGGGCGTTGAAGGCGCTGTCCAGGCGCGGGTCGTTGTCGTCGCGGGACAGGAGGATCTCGTCGAGGAGGGCGGCCTTGTCCGGCTCGCGGCGGCCGCAGGCGGAGAAGAGGACGGCGACGGCGAGCGCCGCGAACGCGGCGAACCTCGGCATCGGCCTAGTGTATCCGCGAAGGACGCCCATGGCAAGAGTGTCGCATGTCCTATTTTCCATGGTCAGGCATGCGATATTCCTGGCGCTGGCGCTCGCCGGGGCGGGCCGGGCGGCCGAGCCTCCGGCCGTCCTTGAGGTTTATACGCGCCCGGGCTGCCCGCATTGCGCCCGCGCGGAGGACTGGCTGAAGGACCTCGAGTCCCGGCGCCCGTCGCTCCGTGTCCTGCGCCGCGACGTCACGCGCGATCCGGAAGCGGAGGCGCGCCTGGGGCGCCTGGCGCGCCTCGCGGGGCATCCCGGCGCCCTCGTGCCCTCGTTTCTCGTCGGGGGCCGGCTCGTCGTCGGCTTTCGCGACGGGGCGACGACCGGCCGTCTGATCGAGGAGCTCCTGTCCGGCGCGAGCGGCGCGGATCCGGAGGAGGTGGTCCTGCCGTTGATCGGGCGCGTCAGCGCGGCGGGCTCCGGCCTGCTCGTGTTCACGCTCGCGGTGGGGCTGGCCGACGGCTTCAACCCCTGCGCGATGTGGGTGCTGCTCTTCCTGCTGTCGCTGCTCGCCCACGTCCATAGCCGCGCACGGATGATCGCGATCGCGGGAACCTTCCTCGCGGTGAGCGGCGCGGTCTACTACCTGTTCATGACGGCCTGGCTCGGAGCCTTCCTGGCGCTGGGACATTCCCGCTCCTTGCAGGCGCTCCTGGGCGTCCTGGCGCTCGCGGCCGCGGCGGTCCATCTGAAGGACGCCTGGGCGCCCGGCCGCGGCCCGAGCCTGAGCATACCCGAGTCCGCCAAGCCCGGCATCTACGCCCGCGTCCGGGAGATCGTGACGGCCCAGAACCTTCCGGCCGCCCTGGCCGCCGCCTGCGCGCTCGCCGTCGGGGTCAACCTCGTCGAGATGCTGTGCACGGCGGGCCTGCCGGCGGTTTACACCTCCGTCCTCGCTTCCCATGGCCTCGGCTTCTGGGAGCGGCAAGGGTACCTGCTTCTGTACATCGCCGCTTACATGCTCGACGACGGGCTCATGACCGCGGCGGCCGTGGCGACCTTGTCGGCGACGCGCCTTCAGGAGCGCGGCGGGCGCGTCCTGCAGCTGATCAGCGGGGTCGTCCTCGCGGCCCTGGGCCTGGCGCTGTTGTTCTAGCCCTGGTATGATTCGGCGGATGTCCGAGGAAACCATCCCCTGCCCCGGCTGCGCCGCGCCCGTGAGCCGGAGCCTCGAGGTGTGCTCGAAGTGCCGCCGCCCCTGCTCGGAGAGCGATTTCGAGGCCGTGCGGGCCGCGGCGCTCGCGGCGAAATCCCGGCGGTCGCGCCGTTGGCGGTCCGCCGTGTCGGCCCTTTTTCTCCCGGTGTGCGCCGCGCTCCTGCTGGTGCGGCGCGAGGAGTTCCTCGCCCTGTACTCCTCCGCGCGCGCCGAGGTCTCCCGCCGGCTCGACGAGGCCTCGCGTCCGTCCGTTCCCGGAAAGCCCCTCTCGCCTGAAGCGCGGGCTCTGCTCGGCGCCCTTCAAAAGGTGACGCCCAAGGGCGAGGCGCCGGAGAAGCCCGCCGCCGCGCCCCTTCCGCCCGCGCCGCCGGCGCCGCCGCGCGTCGCGCGCCGTCCGCCGGCGCCTCCCGAGGCGGCGGCCGGGCTGGTCCGCGTGTTCGGGGTCGTTTACGACCTGGACACGGCGGCGCCCATCTCCGGAGCGGCGATCCGTATCCGCGGACACGGAC
>JAMPYD010000362.1 GCA_023700845.1 Elusimicrobiota bacterium
GGCGGGAGTCCGACTGCCCGTAGTTCGGGATCATCGGCGCCTCCGGCGGCTCGCTGGGCGGGCTCGCGGAGCTCCTCGCCGTCAAGGCCGGGCACCTGCTCGACATCCCCGCGGGGATGTCGTTCGAGGAGGCCGCGTCCCTGCCTCTGACCTTGCTCACGGCCTGGCGCATGCTCAAGACCCTGGGCGAGGCCGGGCCGGGGCGGACCGTGGTCGTCATCGGAGCCGGCGCCGGCGTCTCGGCGGCCGCCATCCAGCTCGCGAAGGCGCTGGGCGCCTCCGTGATCGCGACGACGAGCGACGCCGCCAAGGTCGAGCGCGCGAAGGGCCTCGGAGCCGATCACGTCGTCCACGCGCCGCCCGCCGACCTCGCGCGGGAGGTGCGCCGCCTGACCGGCGGCGCGATGGCCGACATCGTCCTCGACCACGTCGGCCCCGCGCTGTTCATGGACGCCCTCAAGTGCCTGCGGCCCTCGGGACGCCTCGTCACGTGCGGGTCGACCTCGGGCCCGAAGGTCGAGCTCGACATGCGCTACGTCTTCAGCCGCCAGCTGCGGATCATCGGCTCGCGGATGGGCAGCCTGGCCGAGATGCGCGAGGCCTGGACTTTCGTCGAGGCCGGCCGGGTCCGGCCCGTCGTGGACCGAATCTTCCCGCTCGCCGAGGCGGCGGCCGCGCACGCGCGCCTCGAATCGCGCGGCCAGTTCGGCAAGGTCGTCGTCGCGATATGAAGGGAACCGCCGCCGTGCCCGCCTGGCTGCTCGCCGCGGCGCTCGCCCTGCCGCTGTTCGTCCTCGGCGCGCCGCTGATCGAGATCGACGACGCCCGCTACGCGGAGGTCCCGCGCGCGATGGCGGCGTCCGGCGACTGGATCCTGCCGAGCCTGAACGCGATGCCCTACGTCGAGAAGCCGCCGCTCTGGTATTGGCTGGGCGCGGCCTCGATCAAGCTGCTCGGCGCCGGGGAGGCCGCCGCGCGGCTGCCGATGCTGCTGCTCGCCCTGCTCGGAGCGGGGGGGGTCTACTGGCTCGGCTCCTGGCTGTACTCGCCGAACATCGGGCGCACCGCCGCGCTCGCGACGGCGACGGCGGGCCTCTGGCTTTTCCTCGTCCACAACCTGACGCTCGACCTGCCCGTGAGCGTTTTCCTGCTGTGGACGACCGCGCTCATCCTCCGCGTGCTGGAAAAGCCCGCCGACGCCGGCTGGGCCGCGCCGGCGGCCTGGGCCGCCGCCGCGCTCGCGTTCCTCAGCAAGGGCCTGATCTCCTTCCTTTTTCCCGTGCTTTGGACCGCCGTGCTCGTCGGGCTCTTCCCGAAGTGGCGGCGCCCCGCGCTGAAGCTTTTCTCGCCGCCGGGCGTCGTCCTCGCCGCCGTCGTCGCCGCGCCTTGGTTTTTCGCCGTGCAGGCGCGCCGGCCGGATTTCCTCCACACCTTCTTCATCGAGCAGCACTTTCAGCGCTACCTGACGCCGAAATACTCCCGGGGCGCGCCGTGGTGGTTCTACCTCGCGGTGGTCCCCGCCGGGCTCCTGCCCTGGACGGCCCCGTTCCTGTCGGGCCTGGCGAAAACCGTCCGCAGCCCCTTCTCCGACGCCCGCGCGACGGCGCTCGCGCTGTGGGTGATCGGGGTCGTCGCCTTCTTCACGACCTCCAGCTCGAAGCTCGCGACGTACGCCCTGCCGGTCGTGCCCCACGCCGCGCTGCTGGCGGCCCTCTCCCTCGAGGACGGGCCCCCGAAATGGGCCTGGAGGCTGTGCCGGGGAGCCGGCGCGCTGCTGCTGCTGTGCGCCGCGGTCGCCGCGCTGCTCCACTTCCGCCTGCCCCACCTGTCCCTGCCCCCGACCGGCGCGGACGCGCCCCTCCTCCAGCGCCTCGCCGTGCTTGCGGCCGCGACGCTGGCGGCCCTCGGCGCCGCGCAGGCCTACGCCCCTTCGGCGAGGCGCCCCGCCTTCGCGCTGGGGCTCGGCGGGACCGCCGCCGGCCTGCTCGCCCTCGCCCTCGTCTCGGCCGCGTCCCCCCTGATCAGCGCCAGGGCGCTCGCCCTGAGCGTCAAGGAGTCCGCGCGCCCGGAGGACGAGGTCTGGACCTACGACAGCTATCTGCACGGCCTGCAGTTCTACACGGGCCGCCCCGTCGACAAGATGGTCTACTTCGTCGGGGAGTTCCACTACGCGCGGCGCGACGAGGCCAACGCCCAGCGCTTCGGCGACGACGACGAGGTGAGGGCCTTGCCGCGGCGGGAGGGGCGGACGTTCGTCGCGATGAAAACGGGACGGCGGGCGCACTTCGAAACCATGCCCGCGAAAGGCTCGATTTCGTCCTGGCGGGAGTTCGGGCCCTGGTCGCTGGCCGAGATTCGCGCGCGGGGGCCGCGCTAAGGACCTTCGCGGACGACCGGCGTGCGCTGACGGTCGAGGGCGACGGCGCGGATGCGCCAGCCGCGGTTGCCGGCTTCCATCTTGAACGGCTCGCTGCGGAACAGCACCGCCATGGCGGTCCGGAATTCGACGGGATCGCCGCTCGCCTCGGCCAGCTGATCGATCGAGCTCGCGTACGTTCCGTGCTTCGCCTTGTACGCCTCCTGGACCTCGGCGATCACCGCCAGGCCTTCGTTCGCCTTGGAGACGGCGGCCCGGTCGCGCGGCGTGGGGCGAGCCCAGCCGGAGTAGATCTGGAAGCCGAACAGGCCGACAGCGCAGAACGCGCCGGCGAGAAACAGCGCCGCGCCCTCGGCGGCGGACTTCCGGTACGCCTCCACGACGACCGTGCCGGAGGCGTAGTCGTGCAGGGTCCGGTTCTCCCGGTTGAACAGCGCGACGAGAAAGCCGAAGCTCCCCGCCGTCGAGCCGATCAGCCAGACCGCCGCGCGGACGAGGCAGCTCATGAAGCTCGGCCGGCCTCCGTCGCGCGCGACGACGCGCAGGCCGAGCAGGCGCTTGCCGATCGTGGCGCCGCGGACGTTGCCGGCGAGCTGATAGGCGAAGACCAAGGTGGCCCAGGCGGCGCCGACGAGCGCCAGAAGCTCGGGGGTGGGGGCTTTCGCCATCGGGCCGATCAGGGCCCAGACCGTCGCGGCCGCGCCGGCGCCGAAAGGAAGGGTGTCGATCAGGT
This sequence comes from Elusimicrobiota bacterium, assembly GCA_023700845.1. Taxonomy (GTDB): domain Bacteria; phylum Elusimicrobiota; class Elusimicrobia; order UBA1565; family UBA9628; genus GWA2-66-18. Next base: position 3,111 of record JAMPYD010000362.1, read on the forward strand.
AGGCGACGAAACGGTCGCTGAACCTCGCGGCGCGAGTTTCGATGGTCCCCGGCTCCATGGCCTTAAGTATAGGTGTCGTCGCGGGTTAAATCAAGAACACTCCTTCGGGCCCATATCCACATAGGCCGTTTGTCCGGAGGGTCCTAGAGCCAAAGCCCATGAGCGCCGCTTCGCCGCCCTCCTATAATAGCCTTACGATGAAAACCCACTCCCGGCCGGTGCGCATGATCGCCACTCTCCTCGCCCTCGCGCTGATCCACGGCGCCTTCGCGCCCGAGGCCTGGGCCC
>JAMPYD010000363.1 GCA_023700845.1 Elusimicrobiota bacterium
GCCTCGTTGGCGATGCCGCCGTGGACGAGCGCCTCGTTGACGGACTTGTAGGCGTCCTTGTAGTCGGTGTACTTGCCGGCGAGCGCGACCACGATCTCGCGCTTGGGGGCCTTCAGGCGGCGCACCACCTCGTTCCAGCTGTCGAGGTCCTTGGACTGGGTGCGCAGGCGCAGCAGCATCATGATCTGGTCGTCGAGGCCCTGCTTGTGGAACACCATCGGGACCTCGTAGATGCTGTCCACGTCGGGCGCCTCGATGACGGACTCCTTGGGCACCGAGCAGAACATCGACAGCTTGGCCTTCATGTTCGCGTCGACGGGCTTCTCGGAGCGGCAGACCAGGACGTCGGGCGCGATGCCGATCTCGCGCAGCTTCTGCACGGAGTGCTGGGTCGGCTTGGTCTTGAGCTCCTCGGACGCCTTGATGAACGGGATCAAGGTCACGTGGACGTAGAGGGAGTTCTCGCGGCCGGCCTCGAGGCCCATCTGGCGCGCGGCCTCCATGAACGGAAGGCTCTCGATGTCGCCGACGGTGCCGCCGATCTCGATGATCGCGATGTCGGCGCCCTTCGCCGCGGCGCGGAAGCGGTTCTTGATCTCGTCGGTGATGTGCGGGATGACCTGCACGGTCGTGCCGAGGAAGTCGCCGCGGCGCTCGCGCGCGATCACGGTCTCGTAGACCTTGCCGGCCGTGAAGTTGTTGAAGTGGTGCATCTCCTTGTTCAGGAAGCGCTCGTAGTGGCCGAGGTCGAGGTCGGTCTCGGCGCCGTCCTCCGTGACGAAGACTTCGCCGTGCTGAAAAGGATTCATGGTCCCGGGATCGACGTTGATGTAGGGATCGCACTTCAGCATCGTGACCTGCAGGCCGCGGGACTGCAGAAGCTTGCCGATCGACGACGCGGTGATGCCCTTGCCCAGCGAGCTCACGACTCCGCCCGTCACGAAGATGTACTTGGTGGTCATTTTAGTCCTCGGCGCAACATGGTCTCGGCGCGTCTCAAATCGGAGGGGACGTCCACGGCGACGGGGCGCTCACGCACGATGACGCCGTCGATGAGCATCCCGTCCTCCAGGGCCCGGAGCTGCTCGAGCCGTTCGCTCTTCTCGAGCGGCGAGGGGGGCATGGAGACGAAGCGCTTGAGGGCGGCGCGCCGGTAGGCGTAAAGCCCCAGGTGCTCCCACGAGCTGACGGGGGCGCGGGAGAAATAGAGGCAGCGGCCGTTCTTGGTCAAGACCGCCTTCACGACGTTCTTATCGTTGCGCCGTCCCTTGTCGTCCAAAGCGATCACGGAGGTCGCGATATCCGATCCCTTCGCGAGGGCTTTGACGGTCGCCCGCAAGGTGGCGGGCTTGAGCAGCGGCATGTCGCCCTGATAGTTCAAGATGATCGGTTCCCGCCGGCCCTTCGCGGCCGCCCAAACCCGGTCCGAGCCGGACGGCAGCGAAGGCGAGGTCATCACGTACTCCCCGCCGAAGCGCTTGACCTCGTCGGCCACCTCGCGGCTGTCGACCGCGACGAGCACCGGGCCGAGCTTGGCGGCCTTCGCCGCCCTCCAGCACCACTCGATCATCGTGCGGCCCGCGAGCTTCGCCAGCACCTTGCGCGGGAAGCGCGTCGAGCCGAGGCGCGCGGGGATCACGATCAGGCAGGCGCTCACTCGATCGCCCTCGAGAGCTCCTCGGCGTCGGTCGTCGCGGTGCCGAGCTTGGCGACCACGATGCCGGCGGCGTGGTTGGCGAGCGCGGCCGCGCGGCGCAAGGGGGCCCCGGCGGCGAGCGCCAAGGTCAAGGTCGAGATCACGGTGTCGCCGGCGCCCGAGACGTCGAACACCTCGCGCGCCCGGGTCGGGATATGGGTGATCCGGGTCCTGCCGCCGTCCTCGAAGAGGCTCATCCCGTCGGGGCCGCGGGTGATCAGGACCGAGCGGCTCTTGAGGACCTTCAGGATGTCCTTGCCCAGGGCGTCGATCGCGTCCGACCCGGGCTTCGCGTCGCGGCGCATGCAGGCCCAGGCCTCGGCGGTGTTCGGCGTCACGCAGGTCACGCCCTTGTACAGGCGGAAGTGCTCGGGCTTCGGGTCCACGGTGATCGGGATGCCGCGGCGGCGTGCCGCCGCGATCGCGCGCGCGAGCACGCGCGGATTGATGACGCCCTTGCCGTAGTCGGAGAGGATGACCGCGTCGGCGCGGGGGAGCTCGACGTCGAGGCTCGCGAGCAGGCGGGACTCGGTCGAGTGGGAAAGGGGGCCGGAGGTCTCGCGGTCGAAGCGCACGACCTGCTGGCGCTCGGCGATGACCCGGCATTTCTGGGTCGTCTGGCGCTCGACGTCCACGCACACGCCCTCGACGTTCACGCCGCGCCCGCGGAAATGCTCGACGAGGCGCGCGCCCGCCTCGTCCTCTCCGACCACGCCCAGCACCGAGACCTTCGCGCCGAGCGAGGCGAGGTTGTTGACGACGTTCCCGGCTCCGCCCGGGATCGTCGATTCCCCGGTGACGCGGACGACCGGCACGGGGGCTTCGGGGGAGATGCGGCCGACCGCGCCGCGGACGTACTGGTCGAGCATGAGGTCGCCGACGACAAGGACCCGGCGCCCGGCGAAGCGGGCGATGGTCCGCAGAAGCTCTTTGCGCTCGGCGAGCGTGGAGGACATCGTACGGGTGTTGATCATAACATTTCCCGCAGCGCCGCCGTGACATTGCCGAAGAAAACCTCGGCCTTCATCATCAGCATCCGCTTTTGGGGGTCGTCGGAGAACCACAGGCGCAGGCGCTTGCCCTTCTGGACGAAGATGCCCTCGCGGATCATCATCGGCTCGACGATGACGGAGGGGAAGCGCCCGGCGGGGACCTTGAGGCTCTCCCGCTTCATCACCTTGATCCTCAGCGGCCAGTTGTCGGGCGTGTTCACGTGGACCTTGAGCTCGGATCCTTCCTGCAGGGCCTGGGCGCGCACGAAGTAGATGCTCGACAGGATGTCCTGCACCTGGGCCGGGATCGTTCCCGTGCGCACGCTGAAGCTTCCGTCCCGGCTCACGCGGCGGTTGACGAAGGTGCCGGCGTCCCGGTCGTAGAGGACCCACTCGTCGCGGAAGAAGCGGCCCTCGCGGACCTTCTTCGAGTAGCCCAGCGAGGTCAAGGTCCGCGCGTCGAGCCAGGATTCGTTCAGGTCGCGGACGACGTAGAAGGTGTCGCAGAACGCGTTCGAGCGGGCCTCGCTGACGAGGTGGTAGGCGGGGCGGCCGTTGAACATCACGATCTTGTCCACCCCGAGAGTGGCTTCGCCGACCGAGAGCAGGCCCCAGGACATGTCGAAGACCAGCTTCTCCGGGAAGACGGGCAGCGGCTTGTACTCCGGCGAATACGCGACCCTCGGGCCGATCAGCTGGGAC
>JAMPYD010000008.1 GCA_023700845.1 Elusimicrobiota bacterium
CTAATCAGCGAGAGACAAAATGAACTTCGAATTCAATCTGCCGGATATCGGTGAAGGACTCGTCGAAGGGGAGATCGTGAAGTGGTTCGTGAAGGTGGGTGAGACGGTCACGGAACATCAGCCCCTCGCGGCCGTGCTTACGGACAAGGCCGAGGTGGAGATCCCGAGCCCCAAGACGGGGAGGATCGTGGCGCTGCATGGGAAGCCCGGCGAGAAGATCAAGGTGCACACGCCCTTGGCGACCATCGAGGTCGGCGGCGCGGCCGCAGAGGCCCCGAAGAAGAAAGAAGCCGTCTCCGTCGAGAACGCCGTCGCGGCGCCGCAGGCGCCGCCAGCTTCGGCGACGGCGGTCGTGGAGCCTCCCGCGCCGGCGTCCGGCGCTGGGACCTTCGTGTTCAACCTGCCCGACATCGGGGAGGGGCTCGTCGAAGGGGAACTGGTCAAGTGGTTCGTGAAGGAAGGCGAGAAGGTCGAGGAGAATCAAGCGATCGCCGCGGTGTTGACGGATAAGGCCGAGGTCGAGATCCCTTCGCCGAAGACGGGCACCATCGCCAAGCTTCACGCGAAGCCGGGTGAAAAGGTGAAGGTGCATTCTCCCTTGGTCACGTATGGGGGCGTCAGAGGGTCCGTCGGGACGAGCGCTCAATCCGTTAAGGCCGATTCTCCTAAGGCCGCGGCGGCGCCAGCCGCCACGCGGCCGTCCAAGCCCGCCTCCGAGGTCCTCGCCACTCCGATGATCCGAAAGATGGCGAAGGATCAGGGCATCGATATCGGCCAGGTTCAAGGCACCGGTCCTCAGGGACGGGTGCTCGAGACCGATCTGAAGTCGTTCAAGTCCGGAGGATCTCCCGCCGTCGCCGCGCCTTCGCGCGGGGTTTTCGATAATTCGGGGGCCAACGCGACCCCGGCCGTCAAGAAGCTCGCGACCGACCTCGGAGTGGATCTGTCGAGGATCACCGGAACGGGCCCGGGCGGGCGCATCTCCGAGAACGACGTGCGCGCGATGGCGCCTTTGGCGCCTGCGGCGCCTACGGCGACGGCAACGACGTCGCGACAAGAACACCCGACCGCATCCACGACGGCATCCGGGTACCCTCCGGTGTCGATATCACGGCAAAACGGCGACACGACGGTCCCGTTTTCCGGTATACGCCGAAAGATCGCGGAGAAGATGCAGCAGTCCAAGCGCACCGTGGCGCACGTCACGCACGTGGACGAATGCGACATGACCGCCGTCCTCGCCCTGCGCGAGAAGCTCAAGCCGGAAGCCGCGAAGCGCGGCGTCAAATTGACGTTCCTGCCCTTCATCGTCCGCGCCCTGTCCAAGTCCCTGTCCGAATTCCCGATGTTCAATTCTTCCCTGGATGAGTCCGCGGGAGAGATCGTCATCAAGCGCCGGCATAACGTGGGGATCGCCGTCGCCGCGCCGCAGGGCCTCGTCGTGCCCAACATCAAGTCCGCGCAGGATAAGGACGTGTGGAGCTTGGCGACCGAGATCTCGACGCTCGCGGAAAAGGTGAGGGCGAAGACGATCGAAGTATCTTCCCTACAAGACGGCACCATCACCATCACCAACATCGGCCCGATCGGAGGCCTCTTCGCCACCCCGATCGTGAACCATCCCGAGGTCGCGATCCTCGGCCTGATGAAGCTCGCCAAGCGGCCGGTGGTGCGCGACGGCAAGGTCGTTGCGAGGGACGTCATGAACCTGGTGCTGTCCTTCGACCACCGCATCGTGGACGGGGCCGACGCCGCGAGCTTCATGAACACCATCATCAAGCATCTCGAGAACCCGCAGACCCTTCTTTAAGAGGACCCCATGGCGATCAAAACGGACGTGTTCATCGTCGGCGGCGGACCCGGAGGCTATGTGGCCGCCATCAAGGCCGGCCAGCTGGGCAAGAAGGTCCTCCTGGTGGACCGCGACAAGCTCGGCGGCGAGTGCCTGAACTACGGCTGCATCCCGTCGAAGGCGCTGATCGCCGCCGCGGGCCATGCCCACAAGTCGAAGAAGAGCAAGGACGCCGGCTTCGACGACCCCAAGCATCAGCTCGACTGGACCAAGGTCGTGGCCTGGAAGGACCAGATGGTCGGCGGCTTCGTCAAGAACATCGGCACCTTGATCAAGGGCAACAAGGGCGAGCATATCCAGGGTTCGGCCGTGTTCACGACCGCCAACACCGCCGTCGTCACGAAGGCCGACGGCTCGGCTGAGGAGGTCGAGTTCAAGCACGCGATCATCGCCACCGGCTCCGAGATCGTCTCGGTCCCCGGCTTCAACATCGACGGCAAGGACATCCTGGGCTCCAAGGAGGCGCTCGACCTCCAGAACCCGCCCGAGGCGCTCGTCGTCGTCGGCGGCGGCGTCATCGGCCTCGAGATCGGGACCTTCTTCGCCAAGCTCGGCACGAAGGTGACCGTCGTGGAGTTCACGGACGCGCTGCTGCCGGTGATCGAGAAGGATCTCGTCGCTCCGGTCGCGAGGAATCTATCCAAGCTCGGAGTCGAGGTCATGCTGTCCTCCAAGGCGAAGTCCTGGTCCAAGAAGGGCAAGCGCCTCGAGGTCGTCGCCGAAACGCCGGAAGGCGAGAAGAAGATCGCCTGCGACAAGGTGCTGATGTCCGTCGGCCGCGCGCCGCGCTCCAAGGGCCTCGGCCTCGATAAGATCGGCGTCGAGCTCGACAAGCGCGGGCACGTGGTCGTCGACACCGAGATGCTCTCCTCCGCGGGCAACATCTACGCGATCGGCGACGTGGTCGGCCAGCCCTACCTGGCCCATAAGGCCAGCCGCGAGGGAATCCTCGCCGCGCAGTCCATCGCCGGCGAACCCCTCGAGGCGCGGGGCCAGGTGCCCTGGGCGGTGTTCACCGACCCGGAGATCTCCTGGGTCGGCATGACCGACCCGGAGGCCAAGGCCGCCGGGTTCGCGACGGTGACCGGGAAGTTCCCGTTCGCCGCCTCCGGCCGCGCGATGGCCGTGCGCGAGACCGAGGGCTTCTGCAAGGTCGTCGCGGACAAGGCCACGCATCGCATCCTGGGAGCGGGTTTCGTGGGCACCAACGCGTCGGACCTCATCGGGGAGGCCTGCCTCGCGGTCTCCGTCGGCGTCACCCTCGAGCAGGTCGCGCAGACCATCCATCCGCATCCGACCTTGACCGAGACGTTCGCGGAGGCCTGCGAGGTCGCGCTCGGCCATCCCGTGCACATGCTGCAGGTCAAACGCGAGGCGCCCGTCTTCTCCTAAGCCATGCTCGTCCGGGACCTGGGCCTCAAGGACTACGAAGAGGTCTGGAATCTCCAGCGCAAGCTCGTCTTCGAGCGCGGCGAGGGGAAGATTCCGGACACGGTCCTTCTGTGCCAGCATCACCCGGTCTACACCGTCGGGCGGTCCTCCAAGCAGGCGGTGCCCAAGGCCCTGCCCTACCCGGTGCACAAGGTGGAACGCGGGGGGGACCTCACCTGGCACGGCCCCGGCCAGCTCGTCGGCTACCCGATCTTCCATCTGCCCGGGCTCGGGCTCAAGGCCCGCTCCTACCTGGCCGCCCTCGAAGCCGTGCTCATCGAGGCGGTAGCGCCCTTCGGCGTCAAGGCGACGACGGTGAAGGGCTTCACCGGGCTGTGGGTCGGGCGCAAGAAGCTGGCGTCGATCGGCGTCGCGGTACGGGCGGGCGTCTCCTATCACGGCTTCGCGCTGAACATGAACAACACCCTGGCCCCCTTCGGCCTGATCCATCCCTGCAAGCTCGAGAGCGAGGTCATGACGACGATGGCCCGCGTCCTCGGCGGTAGCGTCGACGAGCACGCCGTGAGCAAGGCCGTCGGCGAGGCGATGCTGCAGTACTTCGGACGCATGGCGAGGAACGATGCTCGCGCTTGAGCGGCTGAAGGCGGGCTCGGCCCATCGCGACGCCGTATTCGGGGAGCTCGACGCGAAGGGCCTGGAGCTCGTCGGCCTCGAGTTCGACTCGTGCCGCTTCGAGGCCTGCTCGTTCGCCGGAGCGACGCTTCGCCGGGTCCGCTTCACCGACTGCGCCTTCGAGGGGTGCGACCTCACCGCGGCCAAGCTCACCGGCTCGCGCCTGCGCGGCGCCTCGTTCAAGGACTGCCGGGCGGGAGGAGCCAACTGGGCGGCCGCGTCGTCGCTCGACGACCTGACCTTCACGCATTGCCTGCTGGACCAAGGGACCTTCGCGGGCGCCAAACTTCCGCGCCTGAGGCTCGACGACTGCCGGCTACGCGAGGCCGACTTCTCGGAGGCGGATCTGCGCGCCGCCGTCCTCGCCCGCTGCGACCTGGCCCGCGCGCGCTTCTTCGGCGCCGACCTGACCGGCGCCGACCTGCGCGGCTCGTTCTCCTACGAGATCGACGCATTCCGCACCAAGATCAAGAAGGCCCGCTTTTCCCTGCCCGAGGCCGTCGCGCTGCTGCCCGGCCTCGGCATCATCCTGGAGGAATCATGATCCGTCTTTTCGCGCTGTCGCTGCTGCTGGCCGCTCCCGCCCGGGCGGCATTCGAGGTCCCGGGCTTCGAGCTCGTCTACTCCTATCCCGTCGAGACCTCCCTCGAGGAGAAGGATCTCCGCCTCGCCCAGGACGTCTGGCCGGCGATGTTCGACGCGGCCGTGAAGACGATCGACATCGAGCAGTTCTACGTGACCCCTTCGACCGGCGAGCCCCTGGAGCAGTCGCTCCAGGCGCTCGAGCGCGCCGCCGCTCGGGGCGTGAAGATCCGCGTCATCCTGGAGCAGAAGTTCGAGAAGAACTCGCTCGACGGCATCGCCCGCCTGAAGTCCATCCCCGGCCTCGAGCTCCGTGTGCTCGACTGGTCCAAGGTCAACGGCGACGGGATCATCCACGCCAAGTTCTTCGTCGTGGACTCCACGCAGGCCTTCGTCGGCAGCCAGAACTTCGATTGGCGCGCGCTCAAGCACATCCACGAGCTGGGGCTGCGGATCACCGACGCCTCCATCGTCAGGAACGTCCAGCGCGTGTTCGACCACGACTGGGCGCTCACCGAGGACCCCGGCAACATCAACCTGGACGAACAGCGGACCCCGGGCGGCGACCGCTCCGGACGGGCTTACCTCGTCGCCAGCCCCTGGAGGAGGAACCCCAACGGCGTCGGGGATTCGGAGAGCGAGCTCGCCGCGCTCATCGGTGAAGCCAAGACCGAGCTGATCATCCAACTCCTCGACTATAATCCGACGACGTACGCGCGCCCCAAACGATTTTACTTTCCTATCGACAACGCCCTGCGCGACGCCGCGGTGCGCGGCGTCAAGATCAAGCTGCTCGTCTCGCATTGGAACACCGACGAGCACTCGGTCGCCCACCTGAAGAGCCTGGCGCTGGTGCCCGGCGTGGAGATCAAGGTCCTCACGGTCCCCGCGGCCAAGCGAGGCTACATCCCGTTCGCTCGCGTGATCCACTCCAAGTACATGGTCGCCGACGGGAAGACGGCCTGGCTCGGCACGAGCAACTGGGCGGGAGGCTATCTCGACACCTCGCGAAATCTGGAGCTCGTGGTCAAGGACGAGGCGCTCGCCTTCCGAGCCGCCAAGATCCACGCCCGCCTCTGGGGCTCCGCCTACGCGGAGCCGCTGGACATCCTCAAGGCCTACCCGAAGCCTAAGAAATGAGGCAGGCGCTCGGGACCGCGGCGCTCGGGCTCGCCGGGCTGGGCCTCGGCCTGGCCGCCGGCGCGCTGCCCGCGGCGGCGGCCGCGGGAGCCGCCCTCGAGCTCTCGAAGGGGCGGCTCGCGCTGGCGCTCGGCCTCGGCCTGTGGACGCGCGCGCTGGCCTCGGGGTTCGCCGGCTCGCTCGTCGACCGGTTCGGAGCGCGGCGCGCCCTGCGGGACGCGTCCGCGGGCGCCGCCGCGGCGGCCGCCGCGTTGGGGCTGCTGTTCCTCGGCGGAAGGGAGGGGGAGCTGTTCGTCGCAGTCGCGATCCTGCACGCCTGCATGTGCTACTTCGCGGCCTTCGCCGGGCCCGCGGCGGCGCGGCTCAACGCAGCGCGCCTGCCGTCCGCGCTCCGCGGCCGCCACGCGGGGCTCTACGGCGCCCTCGCCTTCCCGGCCGAGCTCCTCGCGCTGCCGGCCGGCCTCTGGCTCGGCGCGCGCCTGCCCGTCTCCGCGCTCGTCTTCCTTCCCGCGGGGGCCGCCCTGCTCGCTCTCGGCGCTGTTTTTCTGGGACCGTCGGAGGCGCGCGCCGAGGAGCCGGGCCCCGCGCTCGGCGAGCTGCGCGTTCTCGCGTGCCGGGCCCAGGTCCTCGTCCCCGCGGCGCTCACCGGCTGCGCGGGCGCGGTGCGCTGGGGCCTGCTCGGCTGGTCGGCGCAATTCCTGAGCGAGGTCCATCATATCCGCCCTGGAGGGGCTTTGTTCGTCCCGGCGCTCGCGTCGGCCGCGGCCGGGGCCTGCCTCGGGCCCGCGCTGGGGGGTCTCCTGTCGGACGAAGCCTTCGCGGGTCGCCGCGCGCCCGCCGCCTTCGTCCTGTTCGCCGTCATGGCCGCCGCGCTGACCGGGCTCGGACGGGCGCTGGAGCCCGCCACGGCCGTCGCCTTCCTCGGGGCGGCTTGCGGGACGGCGTTCGGCGTCCACGCCCTGCTCAGCGGCGCCGCCGCGATGGACGCGGGGGGCAGGCGCTCCGCCGGAGCGGTCTCAGGCCTGCTCGACGGGGTGCATCACGCCGCGGGAGGCCTGTCCATCCTGCTCGTGGGCGCGCTCGTCGACCGGGGCGGCTGGGGCTCCTGGACGGCGGTGCTGATCCCCTTCAGCCTGTTCGGCGCGGCGGCATCGCTCGCGCTGGCCTGGCTCAGGGCTGAAGCTCGGGATCCGTCCCTTTGACGAGCTGAGCGGCGGGGGCCTGGCGCTTCTTCGGCGCCGCGTGCCAGATCTTCAGCGAGAGGGCGAACCCGATCAGCGCGAACGGCACGAGGAAAACCGGCCACCAGAACCAGTTCGAGGCGATCTTCGCCGCCTCGCCGGTCGGGGTGATCGAGCCGATGATGACGGACTGCAGGCCCGTGCCGAGATAGACCATGCCGTCGACGATGCCGACCGCCGCGCCCGCGTTCTTGGCGCCGCCGAAGTCGGTCGTCGAGGTGCCCGACAGGATGCCGTGCACGCCGATGACCGCCATCGACATCACGATGACCGCCCCGCCCGCGAGCCATAGATTTCCCTCGAGGCTGAACGCGAGCAGCACCGCGCACAGCGCCATCACGCCGTAAAGGACGCCCGCCATCGGCGCGCGCCGCGATTGGAAGAGCCGGTCAGATCCCCAGCCCGTCAGGATGGCGCCCGTCACGCCCGCGAGGAACAGGACCATGCCCCAGTTCTGGGGCACCCAGAAGGTCTTCTTGAAGCCGATCTCGGCCGCGAACAACGGGTACCAGTGCATGATCCCGTTGCGCAGGATGCCCGAGCAGAACTCGATGCCGCAGACGACGATGAGCACCGGATGGGTGACGATCTTCTTGAACACCTGCATCACCGGCAGGCGCTTGCCGTCATGGGAGAGCGCCTCCTCGCCGGTGTCGAAGTCCTTGAAGCCCGCCTCGCCCGGGGAGTCGCAGAGGTACTTGTACATGACGATCCAGGTCACGGCCATCAGGAACGCCGGGGCGAAGAACAGCCACCAGTTCTGGTTGGCGCCGGTGTCGCTCGGCAGGAAGAAATGGGCGATGTTCGCCCAGACGCCGAGCGTCGCGGGCAAGGTCGCGCGCGTCGCCTCGACGATGGCGAAGCCCCAATCGAAGGCGAACAGGATGCCCAGGGAGATCATGATGCCGAACATCGTCGAGAAGGTCCCGCGCTCGCGCACGTGGAACCACGGGGCCTTGACGGTCACGATGGCGACGGCGCCGTAGCTCTGGAAGTGCATGTTGGCCGCGTACAGGATCATGAACATCCAGAAGAGGGAGAGGTTCCAGCCCCAGTTGCCCATCCCGTACAGCGCCAGGCCCATGATCGCGTTGACGATGAGCGCTCCGCCGGTGCCGAGGAGCATCGCGTTGCGCCCGCCGAGCTTGTCGGTCAGGGGGCCGGACGCGAGGAAGGAGAAGCCGTACACCCACGCGCCGACGGCGAAGATCGTCCCGAATTGCGCCTTCGTCATCAGGGCGTCGCCGAGCGCGCTCTTGGCGACCGTCAGGTTGTAGCGCCCCATGTAGAGGAAGGCGTAGGCCAGACCCATCGGGACCCAGTTGAGGGCGCGGCGGAAGCGGTACTCGGCGGAGTGGCGGGGATAATCCATGGGGAAATAATACAATAGATGCATGATTTCCCAATCTACCGGTCATGTGACGCAGAAGGCGCTGCTCGACGGGCTTTTGGACGAGGTCGAATCGTCCGCCAAGCGCGGGACCGCCATCGTCGTCTTCGACCTCGACGACACGCTTTTCTCGACGGCCGACCGCCACCTGCGAATCCTCGCCGAGTTCGCCGCGCTCATCGAGACCCAGGACGCCCGCTCGGCCGGCATCCTGCGCGCGATCGCGCGCGAGAAGCTGCGCTACTCGATCGCCGACACCGCCAAGGACCACGGCCTCGAGGAGAAGCTCGGCAAGGACCTGCGCGACTTCTGGTTCGCGCGCTTCTTCAAGAACCCCTATCTGCTCGAGGACTCGATCATCGCCGGCGGCCCGGAGTACGCTGACGCGGTGATCGCGCGGGGGGGCAAGGCGTTCTACATGACCGGCCGCGACGAGGGCATGCGCGAGGGCACCGAGGCGTCCCTGCTGCGCCACCGCTTCCCCGAGCCCGACGGCAAGGGAGCGACGCTCGTCCTCAAGCCGAGCTTCGACACGCCCGACTTCGCCTTCAAGAACGAGGCCCTGCACAAGATCGCGGAGCTGGGCGAGGTCGTGGGCTCCTTCGAGAACGAGCCCGCGCACGTGAACATGTTCGTCGAGCGCTTCCCGAAGGGCCGCCACTTCCTGCTCGAGACCAAGCACTCGGGGCGCCCCGTCGAGCTCCTCGCCGGCGTGCACCGCATCAAGGACTTCCGCCGGTAAGGGGGGGCTTATCCCCGCTTTCCACCGGCCGCCGCGGCAAAACTGTCGTCAACAACAGTTTTGAGATCGGCTTGCCGCGATGGGACGAGGCATCCATTGACGGCGATCCAACTGTCGTCAACGACAGTCGCAACGTCCCTCGAGGATGACTATCGCTCAGGAAGCCGTTCCGAGAGGAACCGCAGGACGTTTCCGCCCATGACCAGCGCGATATCCTTCTCCGGCATCCCCTGCTCGAGGAGCGCCTCGGTGAGCAGCGGCAGGCCGGAAGCGTCGAAGGGCTGGGCCACCGCCCCGTCGAAGTCGGAGCCCAGCGCCACGCGGCTCGCGCCGGCGACCTTGGCGGCATGGACGATGGCCCGCGCCGCCGCGTCCGCGTCGTCTCCGCAGGTCGCGATGCGCCAGAACCCGATCGAGATCAGGCCGCCCTTCGCCCCGATGCGCTTGAGCTGATCGTCGGTCAGGTTGCGCTCATTGGGGCAGGTCCCGCGCACCCCCGTATGGGAGACGACCGGCGGCGTCTTGCCGTGCTTCAGGACATCGTCGATGAGCGCCGGGGAGGCGTGCGCGAGATCGACGATCATGAGCCTTTCCTCGAGCGCCGCCAGCACCTGGCGGCCGAACTCGCTCAGGCCGCCGCCGCTCGTGCCGTGCGCCGAGCCGCCGGCTTCGTTGTCGACGAAATGGGTCAGGCCGACCATGCGCACGCCCATGACGTACAGCGCTTCGACGTTCTCGAGCTTCCCTTCGAGAGCCTGGGCCCCCTCGACCGAGAGCAGCCCGGCGACCGTGCCCGTGCCGCGCGCGGCCAGGTACTCCTGAAGATCCTCGCGCGTGCGGATGGCGACCAGCCGTCCGCCCGAACGCTCGGCCGCGGCCTCGAAGCTCCCGGCCTGATGGCGCGCGCGCTCGAGCTTGCTCGTCCAGGTCTTCCGAGGCCAGCCCGAAGCGACGGCAAGAGAGGTGATCAGGTCGCCCCGGTTCGCGTCGTTGCTCTTGATGTTGATCCCCATAGGCGCCTGGGTGACGATCGAGAAGACCTGCAGCGCCACGCCGCCGTCGATGAGGCGGGGGACGTCGACATGCCCATGCCCGTTGCGCCGGAGCAGATCGCGGCCCCACAGCAGAGGATCGGCGTGCATGTCCGCGACCCGCAGCCGCCCATGCAGGGCGCGCGCCGCCGGCGACACCTCATAGGGGGGGCGCGCCCGCACCTTGTTGACCCGGCGCGAGACCTGGCCCGTCACGATACTCCCGGCGGAGACGGGCATGACGAGGAGCCCCGCGCACAGCGCCGCGAGGGCGATCACTTGCCGAGCAGGTCCGCGAAGAACTTCTTGCGGTTGGGCACCGCGTGATACGCGGCGACCTTGTCGAGCCGCGCGATCAAGGTGATATAGGTGCCGGCATCGAAATACACCCCGTGCTTGTGCAGCACGCTCATCACCCGCGCCTGGTCTTTTTTAAGAAGGTCGAGCAAGGTGGGAAGCTTCTTCTTGACCGCTACGCCGCCGTGCTTTCTTTTTGCCATTCAAATGGTCCTTTAGGGAAATTCATAGCAAGCCTAACAGCGGTGTCGATGTCGGATTTACCGGCGGTACCCTCAGAAACAAGCCGTTCAGCTTCTAATATGATCGCGCCCGCAAGGTCACTCCAAATATCTTTTGCCGTTAAAATGTTTCCCGGCGGCAGGTCGTTTAGGGCCGACGGGTTCTCCCCGATCTTTTTGCCGTTATCGTAAATATAAAATCCCTTCCCCGTCTTCCGCCCAAGCTCGCCCGCCGCCACGAGCTTCTTCTGGAGGGCGGGCGGCGCAAACCTTTCCGGCCTCCCCAGAGCCTCATAAATGGCCGTCGTAATGGCCAGGTTCGTGTCCAGCCCGATCAGATCCATCAATTCAAAAGGTCCCATCGGCACGCCGCCGATGCCTCGAGCGCTCTCATCAACGGCGGCGCAGCTCGTCTGGGTGTTCACCATCCGTTGCGCCGTCACGTAATAGGGCCGCATCACGCGGTTCACGATGAACCCGGGCACGTCCTTCACATCGACAGGCGTCCGCCGCAGGCCCATCAATAGGAACTCCCAAGCCGCTTGAAACGCCTCCGGCGCTGTCTTCTCGGTCCTTATCATCTCGACCAGCTTCATCGCGACGGGAGGATTGAAGAAATGCACCCCCATGGTCCGCTCCGGCGAGCTCGCGTGAGCCATGATCTCCGCCACCGACAACGAGGACGTGTTCGTCGCGAGCAGCGCGTCCGGACAGACCCCGGACAGCCGTTTAAAAAGGTCCTGCTTCAGCGCCAAATCCTCGGGCGCCGCCTCGATCACGAGGTCCGCCCCAGCGAGGTCGTCCATGTCCGCCACCGCGGAGACCGAGTGGAACGCCCGCTCCGCCTGCTGCGTCGAGAGCTTCCCCTTGAGCACCGCCGTGTCGAAGGATTTCTTCAGCCGCCCCGGCAGCGCCGCGAGCGCCGCGGGCAGCGCGTCGTGCACCTTCACCGAGAACCCCGACTGCGCGCAGAGCTGGGCGATGCCCAGCCCCATGGTGCCCGCCCCCACGACCGCCACGCGCTGGATCATCGGTTCAAACCGGCTTCACCGCTGGCGCCAGCTTGAGCCGATGGAGGATGCCGCTCAAGGCCATCTCCCCGCGCGACTCGTGGCGCCCCGTCCTCAGGTTGCGCAAGGTCTTGAGGAAGCGGGACGGACGGAAGAGATAGTTGCTGCCGTAGAACACGGCGAAGCCGAGCCAGTTATAGATGCGCAGCCAGCGGCTGGAGATGAAGTCCGTGTAGGAGACGGTCTCGGTGATGTCCACGTAGGCGAGCTTCGCGAAGTACTCGTCGTCGTGCGTGATCTTCTTTTCCTTGACGAGGCGATGGTACAGCTCGGAGCCGGGGTAGGGGGAGAAGGCGCCGACGGAGACGTCGTGCGCGCCGTGCCAGGACATCTTCACGAGGAACCACAGCGTCTTCCACGTGTCGAGGTGGGTGTCGTCGGGCATGCCGATGATGATGTTGATCTTGACGTTGAGGCCCTCGCGCACCGCGTCGCGCAAGGAAGCCGTGAGCTTCGGGATGCTGACGTTCTTCTTCATGCGCTTGAGCGAGCCCTCGGAGCCGCTCTCGGGGGCGTAGTTCATGTTGCGGCAGCCGGACGCGTAGAGCCACTTGGAGACCTCGGCGTCGATGGCCTCCGAGCGCGTGCCGCTGGGAAGCTGCCAGGTGATGCCGAGCTTGCGCGCGACGAGGCCCTTGCTGAACTCGAGGATCCAGTCGCGCTTGACGATGGCGGTGAGGTCGTAGAAATCCACGTTGTCGATGCCCCAGCGCTTCTTGTACTCCTCGATCTCGTCGAGGACGAGGGTGGGCGAGCGGGCGATCCAGCGCGTCGTCCACATCCCGGGGTTCGAGCAGAACGTGCACTGATACGGGCAGCCGCGGGAGGCGAGCATCGGCATGCTCTTTCCGCGGTTGACGCCGTAGGACAGGGAGTTGTCCCAGTAGGCGGACAAGGGGACCAGGTCCCACGCGGGCTGAGGGATGTCGTCGACGGAGCGGATGCGCGCGCGCGCGCCGGTATGGCGGACGCCGTCGCCGTCGCGCAGCGCCAGCCCCGCCACGAGCCCGAGGTCGCGGCCTTCCTCGAGCGCGCCGGCGAGCTCGACGATGGTCTCCTCGCCCTCGCCGATGACGCAGATGGAGAGGCCGGGGCACTGGCGCATGCTCACGGCGGGCTCCGCGGTGAAGTGCTCGCCTCCGGCGGCGAGCGGGATATCGGGCCGGGTCTTCGAGATGAGGTTGATCAGCTCGCGGATGTGCACCCACTCCGAGGAGAACATGCCGGACACGCCGATGAGCCCCGCGTCCTTCGGGATGCGCTCGCAGATCTCGGCGAAGGTCAGGCCGCGCAGGACCAGGTTGTGGGCGATCGGGACGGATTGAAGGGGCTTCTCGCCGATGCCGTCGATCAAGACGACCTCGTGGCCGGCCTTGCGCAGGGCCGCGGCGACGTAGGCGAGCCCGATGGGGGGCGTCAGGGACGCGATGTAGGAGATCGGGTTGACGATCGAAGGCGGCCGGACGAGGCAGATTCTCATGTCGTCCTATTAAGGATAGCCCCGTCGAGAAACCTTGTCAATGCCGCCATAGGACGCCCCTGAGGAAGAGCGCCGCCTCGCGCGCCTGCGCCGAGAAGACCCACACCGCGAAGTTCGACGCTGCCCAGGCGCCGGCCCAGGCGCGAAAGCGCGCGGCGCCCGCGGCCTGCGCGGCGGCCCGCATGCCCGCGACCGCGAGCAGGACGATGAAGGGCGAGATGCCCTGCCGGTAGCGCGAGGCGGGGCCGCCGAAGAAGATGAAGATCGAGATCGAGCACAGCACCGCCGCCGCCGGAGGCAGGAGCTCCTTGCGCCGGACCGCCTCGCGCAGGCCGAGGAGGAAGAACGGGACGAGCGCCGCGTAGGTCCAGTCGTACGCGGGAAGGAAGGGGTATAGGATGCTCGCCAGGTTGTAGAGGTAAGACTTCACCAGCTGCGGCCAGGTGAGGCTCGACGCCAGCTCGCGATAGGCCCGGGACATGTCCTTCTCGCGCTCGAGCTCGCTCAATGACGCCGGAGCCTCGTAGCGTTCAGGAGGGACCAGCCCCTGGGCCTGCGCGGGAAGCAGCAAGGACAGATACTTGACGTTCTGTCCCACCGAGCTGGCGGGCATCAACTCCCGAAATCTCGCGAAATTTCTCCCGACCCATAGGCCCGTGATCAAAGTGAAAATGGCCAGCGCGGAAAGCGCTTCCTTGCGGGAGAATTTCGCCCCGAGGGTAGGCATGAGGATCATCGTCAAGATTATGTAGGGAAGGGGCTCGGGGCGCACGAGATAGAGGCACGCCGACAGCGCGGCGAAGGCGCTCGCGCGGGTCAAGGGCGGCCAGACATCGCGGAACAAAGCCCAGACCGAGAGCACGAGGAAGAAGGAGTAGAGCGTCTCGCTCGCGGGATAGGCGGCCGGGGCGATCATGCCGTGATAGAAGGCCGCGATCACGCCGCAGGCCAGCGCCCAGCCCTCGGGCATGAAGCGGCGCGCGAGGTCCCGGAGCAGGACGCAGGTGACGGCTCCCAGCACGCATTGCGCGGCGATGACCGCCTCGGGCGACTCGCCGAAGATCAGGCGCAGGCCGGCGAGGAACAGCGGATAGCCCGGCATGCGCGTGGCGGCCTCGCCGTAAGGCCCCAGATAACGGCCGGCCTCGACGAGGTTCCGGGCGAAGGCGTCGTACTCGAGCGCGTCGCCGACGAGGGGGAGCGTGCCCTGGAGCCGCCAATAGCCCAGGCGCGCCGCCAGCGCCGCGGCGAAGACGCCCGCCGCCCCCCTCATGGCTTGAGGCGGCCGGAGCGCCAGGCCTCGATGGGGAACGCGACGCAGGCGAAGAGGGGGATCACCGTGGTGAAGAAGCGGTCCAGCAGCCCCGGGGCCAACGCGCGGGTGAGGATCACGCAGCCCTCCTGGAACGCCCAGAGCCCCGCGAGCAGGACGAAGAAGAAGCCGGCGTTCGCCCGGAGGGCGCGCAGGCCGAGCAGCAAGGCGCCGAGCGCCCCGGACGACTCCCGCCGCCGCGCGGCCGCGACCGAGGAGACGGCCCCCAGGGCGAAGGCCGTCAGCTTGCCCGCGGCGAGGATGGCGTACAGCCCCGCCATGGAGACGCCCTGGGCCAGGTCCGCGTGGAGGAGCCAGTAGGCGAGAGGCGTGGTGAGCAGGCCGAACACGAACAGCAGCGGGTAGGGGATGAGGAAAAGGAGGCCCGTCTCGGCGAGGCGCCTCGGGTCCACGCTCCGGCCGTCGCCGAGCCACAGCTCGGCGAAGAGCGTGGTCACCGCGACGGTCATCAGCGCGCCGAGCAGGACGCCCAGCATGACGGCGCCGGGCAGGCCGGGCGAGAGCAAGGACAGGAGGTTCTGGCCGAGCAGCCCCAGCAAGGGCGGCACGATCAGCCACGGGCGCGCCAGCGCGCGGTCGCGGACCTCGTCGATCAAGCGCCCCACATCTATCCGGGGATGAAAGGCTCTTCGGACATCTTGGCCGCGACCGGCGTCCAGGCGGGGACCTTCAGGGCGAACTTCGCGGCCTTGTCCTTGATGTCGGCGGCGAAGGCCTGGCGGACCTCGTCGTTGTCGCGCTTCTTGAGGCCGTATTTCCGGTACAGGGCGTTTTTGGGAGAATTCGCGCGTCCGAAGATATTCATCGTCCGCGGGTACCACTTGTCGAAGGCCTTCTGGAGGTCGTCGTGCGTCTTCGGGTCCTCGGACAGCCTCTTCGCCCACTGATCGCCGTGCGCCATGTGCATCTCCTCTTCCTTGAAGATGCCCTCCATGCCGTCGCACCAGGGCTGGTAGGAGCAGTCGAGCGAGTCCTCGAGCTGGTGGCCCGCGCCGCGGTCCATGCAGAAGTTGAACATGATGAAGTCGAACCAGGTCTCGATGGGGTAGTAGAAGATGTTGACGCGCTTGTCGTCCGCGGCGCGCAGGGTGCCGATGTCGTCGGCGTCGACGCGCAGGTTGAAGTTGTGGGTCTTGTAGTATTCGTCGACGTCGACGCCCATCCCCTCGAGCAGGCGGTACATCACGCGGGCGTGGCGGACCTCGTCCTTGACGATCTGCGCCACCTGCAGAGTCTCCTTGATGTCGGGGGACTTCTGGATCCACGGCACGTAGCCGAAGGCGCCGGCCAGCTCTGAATCGGCCTGCATCGACATCAGGTTCGTGAGGTGCTCGCGGTACCCGTCGCTCATCTCGGAGAGCTCGGTGATCTTCTGGCCCTTGGCGATCTTGGCGAGGAGCTTCTCTTCGCGGATGCGGTTCGGTTCGAGGGTCATTTCATTCTCCTTTGAACTGCGCGGGGCGCTTCTCGAGGAAGGCGCTGACGCCTTCCGCGTGATCTTTCGTCTTACCTAATATTTCCTGGAGCTGGGCCTCATACTCCATCTGCTCGCCGAGCGAGGGGGCCTCCAACGAACGGTTGACGGCGCGCTTCGTCAAGGCCAAGGCGAGCGGGGGCATCTTCGTCAGCTCGGCGGCGAGCATCTGCGCCTCGACGAGGACGAACTCGGCGGGGACGACCTTGTTGACGAGGCCGCAGGCGAGCGCCTGCTCCGCGGTGACGGGCTTGGCGAGCCACATGTGCTCGAGGGCCTTGGAGTAGCCGAGAAAACGCGTCAACGAGTAGGTCATGCCGGAGTCGGGGACGAGGCCGACGCGGACGAAGGCGTTTAAAAAAGTGGCGTTTTGAGCGCAG
>JAMPYD010000009.1 GCA_023700845.1 Elusimicrobiota bacterium
CCCGAAGCGCGAATGGAAGGCCGCCCCGCCGGCCGACGATCAGCCCGCCTCGACCGAGACGATCCGCAAGGCCGCCGAGAAGGCCCAAGCGGACCTCAAGGCCGAGGAGCTCAAGCAGGCCGCGCCCGCCGCGAAGCCGTAAGGACACTACGGCTCGTTTGTCCGTACGTCCGCGGATAAGATTTGTCATACTCCGGGAATGAGCACGACATACATCCAACGCGCCGCCGCCGCCCCCCTCGCCGTCTGCGCCCTTCTGCTGTCCGGCTGCGTCGGCTTCACGGTGAAGCCTCCGAAGCCCGCCTCCATGCCTCGGGCCGAGTCCCCCGCGCCCCTCAAGGTCGGCGTGGTCCTGAAGAAGCCCCGCTTCGAATGGCAGGGCATGGGACCCATGAACACCGCCTACATGGAAAGGCACCGCGACCGCTGGATGTTCAAGCCGATGTGGGCGCAGGCCGACGACGTCGGCGGGAAGTTCCTGCGCGCGCTGCAGGCGTCCTCGGCCTTCTCCCAGGTCGACGAGGTCAAGAGCCTCGGCTTTAACGGCACCGGCTCCGACGACCGGGATCTGCTCATCGACGCCGAGTTCTCCGGCAAGTACACGCAGGACCCCGCCGGATTCGGCAAGGCGTTCATGACCGGCTTCCTGCTGCTGCTTCCCGCTCCGTTCATCCGCTACGAAGACGCCTACTTCGCGGCGGCCGAGCTGACCGTTTACGACCGTTCGGGCCGCCTCCTCCATAAATATTCGGAGCGCCAGGACGTTTCATCCTCGGCGGCCCTCTTCTCCGCCGGCTCGCCGGGCTCGGTGTCGGCCGGCATCGACGCCGCCGCCACCCACCTCGCGTCCCGGCTCGTGACGGCCATCCTCGCCGACCGAGACGGCTACGAGCGGGCGATGCGGCAGGCGCCGCCGGCGCCCGCACCCGCGCCGCGGATCGAACCGGCCGTCGCCCTGGCGCCGGAGGCCGCGCCCGAGCCGGCGCCCGCGCCCGCGGATCCCGTCGAGCGGGTCAAGGCGAAGGCCGACGCCGCGCACGCCGGCCTCGACGCCGAGGCGGCGAAGAGCGAGACCCCGCCGTCGTCCCAGGCGTCCGTGAAGCCGCAGCCCGCGCGCCGCGGCCCGCTGACGTCCGCCGAGGAAGCCGCAATCGACGAACAGGTGATGCCATGAAAACCCTTCAACCCGCCCTCTGCGCCGTCCTCGCCGCCGCCGGAATCGCCGCGTCGGGCTGCGGCGGCCCCTCGAGCGCCAGCAAGAAGACGGTCAACGCCTTCCTCGCCCAACGCCAGTACGCGCAGGCCGAGGCCTACCTCGACGCGGGAAAGGAAACCCAGTACGGCAAGCGCAACATGGTGCTGTACTACCTCGACAAGGGCCTCGTGCAGCACCACGCCGGGAAGTACAAGGAGAGCGACGCCAGCTTCGACATCGCCGAGCGCCGCATGGACGAGCTCTACACGACCAGCGTGTCGAAGGCGAGCGGGATGCTCCTCATCAACGACGCGACGATGGACTACGCGGGCGAGCCCTTCGAGCGCGCGCTGACCCACGTCTGCCGCGCCTTGAACTACGTGTTCCTGGGGAACCACGACGAGGCCCTCGTCGAGAGCCGCAAGGTCGAGCGCTTCCTGACCGAGCTCGGCGACACGGTCGGCGCCAAGCGCGCCTACAAGGACGACGCCTTCGCCCGCTACCTCGACGCCCTGCTGTACGCGGACGCGGGCAAGAAGGACGACGCGCGCATCTCCTATCAGGCGGCCCAGGCCGCTTACGCGGATTACGAGAAAGCCTACGGGACGACGCCTCCCCGCTTCGAGTTCCCGAAGGACGTCAAGAAGCGCGGCGAGCTCGTGTTCATTCATTACAACGGCGTCGCCCCGCGCAAGATCACGAAGACCTTCCAGATCGCCTGGAACGAGGCCCTGCCGCTGATGCGGGCCAGCGGCGACGCCGAGGCCGAGGACGCGCGCGTCAAGAACGCGCTGACGGCGGGCTTCGTGGGCAAGGCCGTGACCGTCGCCTTCCCGGCCTACACGCAGGATCCGTACCTGATCGCGAGCTCGGAGATCCTCGTCGACGACCGCCCCGTCGCGTCCACCGTCCTGATGGAGGACGTCTCGGCGATCGCCGCGAAGACCCTCGAGGACCGCATGAGCGCGATCAAGGCGCGCGCGAACGCGCGCGCGACGATCAAATACATCCTGGCGGAGGCCGCCGCGAAGGTGGCGGCGAAGGGCTGCGACCAGATGCCGGGAGGCTACTTCGCCGTGCAGGCCTGCAAGCTCGCGGGGCGCGGCGTCGCCCACGGCGCGGCCGCGGCGAGCGAATACGCCGACACGCGCGGCTGGGCCGTCCTGCCCGCGCAAATCCGCATGGCCCGGGTGAAGCTCGAGGAGGGCAAGCACGACGTCGCCATCCACTACAAGAACAACGCGGGCGTGATGATCTCCTCGCAGGCCTTCACCGGCGTGCTCGTCGCCGAGCGCAAGCGCACCTACCTGTCGGCGCGCACCGCGCAGTAGCTAAAGGTCCCAGCGCCGGATCAGGAAGACGGAGAGCGCGCCGAAGCCGGCGTTGGCCAGCCACGCCGCGGCGAGCGGCGGCAGGCGGCCGCTCACGCCGAGGGTGCGGCCGATCTCCATCATCCAGAGAAAGATGAAGGACAGCCCGAGCGCCGCGCAGAACGCCACGACCCGCGACGATTTACGCAGGCGCAGCGCGATCGGGATGCCGAGGGCGCAGATGATCAGGTTCGTGAAGGGGTAGGCGATCTTCGCCATCGCCGCGACCTCGTATTCGCGCGGCGAGCCGCCGAAGCGCCCGACGCGCCGGGCGTAGGCGAGCGCCTCGCGCATCGTCAGCTCGTCGGGACTCGTCGCCCGCGGCACGAGGCTGAGCGGAGGCGCGTCGAGGTCGGAAACCTTGGCCTCGAACGGCGTCTCGACGACGCCGTCGGGGCCGAACACGCGCTCGACGCCGCCGTGAAAGACCCAGCGCGCGCGCGCCGGATCCCAGAAAGCGTATTTCGCGTCGAGCTGGCGCGTCACCCCATGGCTTCCCATGGTCTCCAGGATCGGCCGCTCGAGCTTCCCCTCCTTCGGGAGGAACAGCCACGCCTGAACGAACTGATCCTCGCCGCCGAGAAGGGCCACGTTCTGATACTTGGTCCATTCCCACTCGGGATGGACCTGCTCCCGCCACAGGCGCCGGGAACGGGCCCAGGCGGCCGGCATGACGGTCTCCTGCGCCGCGAACGCGAGGACGGAGACCGCGAGCGCGCAGCCGAGCACGGGGAGCCAGAAGCGCTTCGTCTCGATCCCGCAGGACTGGGTCGCGAGCCACTCGCCGCTCTGCACGAAGCCGCCGATCGCCACCAAGGTCGCCAGCAAGGTCGCCATCGGGATCACGCGCCCGGCCCAGTAGGGAACCTCGAGCCAGAGGCACTCGAGAATCGTCAGCAGGGGCGCGCGCGAGCGCATGATCGGGTTCATCTTGTCGAAGGTGTCGCCGAGGAAGATGAGCACCGCGAACAGGCCGAGGCCGAAGGCGAAAGGCCTCACGAAGCGCCCGACCATGTAGCGCGTGTAGATCGTCACTGCGCCGCCGCCTTGCGGGTCAGGTGGATTCCGGCGAGCAGGCCGACGGCGTTGCACAGCCACGGGGCCGTCGAGGCGAGGACCTCGTGCCGGCGGCCCAGGCTGACCCCCACGACGAGCAGGCCGTAAAAGACGAACATGACGCCGAGGCTGGCGGCGAGGTCCGCGCCGCGGGTCTTGCGCTTGGCCATGCCGAGCGGGACCCCGACCCAGAAGAACACGAACGGCGAGAGCGCCCCGACCGTGCGCACGGCCGTCTCGACGCGGTACTCGAGGCGCTTGTCCCGGGACGTCGCCTCGTCGGCGGCCTTCTCGCGCAGGCGCATCGAGCTCATCTCCTGCATGTCGGGCTCGCGGGGGATCGCGGCGGCGGTCAGCGGCACGAACACGCTGTAGCGCTCGAAGCGGCCGGACGTGAAGCGCTCCGGCTCCCTGCTCGGGAGCTGCAGCTGGCCGTCGAGCAGCTCGAGGGTGATGCCCCGCCCGGGCTCGGAGATGAGCCGCCCTTTCTCCGCGTTGATGCGCATCCCCGAAATCTGGCCCGGCTTGACGAGATAGACGCCTTCGAGCATCCCCGTCTTCGCGTCCGAGCCGCGCGCGTACAGGCGCCATGGGCCCAGCTCGGTGAAGGAACGGGAACGCAGCTCCACGCGCGCCACCTTCTGCGCCGCCTCGCTCGTGCGCTTCTTGAAGGAATGGAAGCCGTCCGGCCCGAGCTTATGGTTGACCACGAGCAGCAGCGCCGACAGGATCACGGACGTCCAGAGGAGGGGACGGGTGATTTCCCGGTAGGAGAACCCGCTGGCGCGAAGCGCCATGACCTCGCCGCTGTCGGCGAGCTGGCCCAGCACGACCATCGCCGCGACGAGAAAGGACATCGGCACCGCCAGGGCGGCGAACGACGGAAGAAGGCGGGCGAAGCAGCTGAGGATCCACCAGACCGGGATTCCCTTCATCATCGCGAGGGAAAACAGGCGCAGGAACTGATTCATCATCAGCACCCCCAGAAAGAGGGCGACGCAGGCGCCGAAGATCGGCAGGAACTGGCGCAGCACGTAGCGCGGCAGAATCGGCATCTGGGTCAATTCTACCAACTTGGGACGCCCGACATGGCCTGGCGGCGTCCGTATTTGTATGATCGGATTCATGAGCGACCTTTCCACGCAATCCGCCGTTGCCGCGATGTACGCCGACGACCACAACGCCGAGTTCCTCGAGGACTTGAAGCGGCTGGCCGTCATTCCGAGCGTCTCCTTCCCGGGGTTCGACCCGAAGGAGGTCGTGCGCTCGGCCGAGGCCGTCGCCGCCCTGTGCAAGGCGCGAGGCCTCGAGAACGTCGAGATTCTGACCTTGCCGGGCGCCCACCCCTATGTGTACGCCGATTGGCTGCACGCGCCGGGCAAACCCACCCTCCTGCTGTACGCGCACCACGACGTCCAGCCCGCCGGACGCGAGGAGCTGTGGAAGTCCCCGCCCTTCGTGCCCACCGAGCGCGACGGCCGCCTGTACGGGCGAGGCTGCGCCGACGACAAGGCCGGCGCGGTCGCGCACACGAGCGCCATCGCCTCCTGGCTCAAGACCCATGGCTCGCTGCCGGTCAACGTGAAATTGATCATCGAGGGCGAGGAGGAGTGCGGCTCGGACAACCTCGAGCCCTTTCTCCAGAAATACGCCGAGAAGGTGATGGCCGACGTGATCGTGCTGACCGACACCGGCAACTTCGACCATGAGACCCCGTCGATCACCGTCGCCCTGCGCGGCATCGTCGCGCTCGACGTGACCGTGCGCTCGATGGACCATCCCCTCCATTCCGGCATGTGGGGCGGCCCCGTCGTCGATCCCGTCCTGGCGCTCTCGAAGATGATCGCCTCCGTCGTGGACGCCAAGGGGCGCATGACGATCCCCGGCATCTATAAGGACGTCGCCAAGCCCGCCAAGGCCTCCGAGGCCAGCCTCAGGGCGCTCAAGCTCTCCGAGAAGACGTTCCGCGAGCAGAGCGGTCTATTCAACGCCACCAAGTTATTGGTGGCGCCGAAGGACATCCTGCGCTCCAACTGGTACATCCCCTCGTTCTCGGTGAACGCGATACAGGCCTCCTCCAAGAAGGACTGCGCGAACATCATCAACGACTCGGTGTGGGCGCACATGGGCATACGCGTGGTCCCCGGCATGAACCCGAAGAAGACGCTCGCCGACCTCAAGAAGCACCTGCTCAAGAACGCCCCCTGGGGCGTGAAGGTGGAGTTCTCCGGAGAGACCGCGAGCCCGTCCTGGACGACCGACACCGACGCTCCCGCCTTCGCCGCGGCCCGCACCGCGCTCAAGAAGGGCTACGGCCGTCCCGCCGTGGACATGGGCTGCGGCGGCTCGATTCCGTTCGTCGGGCCCTTCGCGAAGGCCTTGAAAGGGGCGCCCGCCCTGCTGATCGGCGTCGAGGACCCTCTCTCCAACCCGCACTCCGAGAACGAGAGCCTGCATCTGGGCATGTTCCAGAAGGCGATCGCCTCGGCGGTGCACCTGTACGCGGAGATCGCGGCCTTGCCTTCCGTCAAGTAACCGCGGCGTTACGGAAATATCGTTGCATGACCCTCATTGAGCTCTTCCTTAAGAGCTCAACGGGGGCATCATGTATCCAGTCTGGGAAGTTCCGGGCCTGACGGCGGGCGGCGTGCTCGCGCTGATCGCGACGTTCCACATCCTCCCCTCCCACCTGTCGGTGAGCGCGATGTGGCTCAACCTCTACCTCGAGAGCAAGGCCTACCGCGAGAACCGCCCGGAGCTCCTGGCGTTCGTGCGCAAATACTCGCGCATGCTGCTGATCTTCGCCTACGTGTTCGGCTCGATCACCGGCGTCGGCATCTGGTTCTCGGCCTCGGCCGCCGCCCCGCGCGCCCTCTCCGGGCTGATCCACAACTACGTCTGGGGCTGGGCGACCGAGTGGTGCTTCTTCCTCATCGAGGTCGCCGGCATCTTCACCTACTACTACACCTTCGACAAGGTCGACCGGAAGACCCACCTGAGGATCGGCTGGATCTTCGCGCTGGGCTCGTGGACGACGATGGTCGTCATCGTCGGCATACTGACTTTCATGCTCACCCCCGGCCGCTGGCTCGTCACCGGCGGCTTCTTCGACGGCTTCTTCAATCAGACGTACTGGCCCCAGCTGTTCCTGCGCACGACGGGGATGTTCGCCATCGCGGCCTCGTACGCCGTGGCCGTGGCCAGCCGCTCGGAGGATGAGCGGACGCGCGCCGACGTGATCAGGATCGCGTCCCTGTGGGGCCTGGCCGGTCTCGCCCTCGGCACGGCCTGCTTCTTCTGGTATCGCGCCTCCCTGCCCGAGGCCGCGCGCGCGACCTTCGACGTCCTCCTGACGCCGGGCCTGACGAGGGGCATGTGGGTTCCCATCGTCCTGATGGCCGCCTATTTCGCGTTTCTCAGGCTGAGGCCGCTGACGGTCGGCTTCACGCCGGCGCTGTTCGCGATCGCGGTGCTGTTCGTGTCGATCTTCTCGTTTGAGCGCGCCCGCGAGCTGATCCGCAAGCCCTACCTGATGCCGGGATTCATGTACTCGAACCAGATCATCGGCGGCGAGCTCCCGGCCAAGGGCGTCGCCGCCGAAACGGCCGCGATGAACGAGAAGGGCATCCTCCGCTTCGCTCCCTTCGTGCCGGACGGGCTTCGCGTCGTCACGGACGCCAACCGCCTCGAGGCCGGCCGGATGGTGGCCCTGATCGAGTGCAGCGCCTGCCACACGCTCTCGCCCCAGGGCTTGCGTCCGCTGCCTCAAAGAGTGGGCTCGCTCGGCTTCACGGACGCCGACTCCCTGGCCGGCTTCATCGACGGCCTCGGCTCCTACCCCTACATGCCGCCGTTCGTCGGCACGGAGATGGAGAAGAAGGCCCTCGCCGCATACCTCATCTCGATCGCGAAATAGCAGGAGAACTTTCATGGATACCCCCGCGATGCTCCAGCTGCTCAGGGACCCGATGGGCGTCCCGTTTTATCCGGCCGTCTTCCAAATCCTGATGGTGCTCACCTTCGCCCTGCATCTCCTGTTCGTGAACCTCTCGCTCGGGACGACCTGCCTGGCCGTCATCGGCCGACTCAAGGGCGGCGACCGCTGGGGGCGCCTCGCCGGAGGCATGGCCCAGGCCGCGACGGCGAGCGTCTCGGG
Source organism: Elusimicrobiota bacterium (assembly GCA_023700845.1). GTDB lineage: Bacteria > Elusimicrobiota > Elusimicrobia > UBA1565 > UBA9628 > GWA2-66-18. The sequence continues at coordinate 7,778 of JAMPYD010000009.1, forward strand.
AGCGATACTGCTGGGCGTGGCTCCCCTGCTCTTCGTCCAGGTCATCTACGACCCGTTCTGGTACGCGTCGAGCAACCTGTCCGCCGGCTGGGCCATCGGCTTCATCTTCATCCTGATGGCCGGCTACGGGTCGCTGTACCTGGCCCGGGACCGGAAGGGCGATGCCGGCTCCGTCTTCGCCGGATTCTCCTTCGCGATGTTCCTGTCGGCGGGCTTCATCATGCACGTGCTCGGCTTCCAGCTGGTTCAGCCCGAGAAATGGCTCGGCTGGTACACCAGCCACGGCGCGGCCTCGACGGCGGGGACGGTCCTGCATGATTTCTCGCTGCCGCGCTTCCTTCATTTCGTCGTTCCCGCCTTCGCGGTCACGGGCGTCTTCCTCATGCTGTACTCCTGGTACTTCCGCGCGCGCTCGGACGCGGACGCCGCCCAACTCGAGTGGGCCGGCCGCCTGGGGGCGAAGATGGCCTTCCATGCCACCACGATCGAGGCCGTCACGGGCTTCCTCTGGCTGATGGTCCTGCCGCGGGATCTGAGCTTCCACTCCCACCCGCTGTTCGTGCTCGGCCTCATCCTGGGCCTGGGCCTGCTCGGCTATCTCTACCACGCGCAGAAGCAAGCGAAGGATCATCACCGATTCGCCTGGCCGGCCGCCGCGGGCATGCTCGTCGTCATCCTGGAGATGGCGGCCGCGCGCGAGGCGCTGCGCGTGCGATACCTCGCCCGTTTCGGCTATGCGATCTCCGATCATCGCCTGAACCTGGATTGGGGGAGCACCGCGCTCTTCTTCGGAAGCTTCGTCCCGTGCCTGGTCGTGCTCGCCTACATCCTGGCCGTGGCCTTTCAGTCGGGCCGCGTCGCCGGACTTTGGGAGGCGGGCCCCAGGATGAAGGCGTGGGGCAAGGCGAGCATAGCCCTCCTCGTCGCCTGGCTCGTGATCGTGGCCGGTCTGGGGCTCGCGATCACCCTGCGCAACCGCGGCCTCTAGGGCCTACTGGATGTTGACGAGCTTCACGGACAGGGAAAGCGGCTTGCCGCCGCGCAGGATCTTCACCGTCACCGTGTCGCCGGGCTTGAAGCGGTCGAAGGCGTTGTAGAGGTCGTCGAAGTCGTGCACGGAATACGCCTCGACGCCGACGATGATGTCCCCGGGCGCCACGCGCCCGCCCGGAAGGCGGCGCAGGCCGCGCAGGCCCGCCTTCGCGGCGGGCCCGCCGGGCGCGACCTCGTTGACGACGACGCCGGGCCGGTCGCCGATGAGGTAGTACTTCTGGCCCGTGCTCAGGATGGTGATGCCCATGCCCGGCCGCACGACCTTCCCGTACTTGATCAGCTCGGGAACGATCCGCGCGATGAAGGACACCGGCACGGCGAACCCGATTCCGGCGCTGCCGCCGGACCGGCTGAAGATCATCGTGTTCATGCCGATGAGGTTGCCGTCCGAGTCGAGCAGCGGCCCTCCGGAGTTCCCCGGATTGATCGCCGCGTCGGTCTGGATCATGTCGCGGATCGTGATGCCGCTGACGCCCTGGACCTCGCGCCCGAGCGCGGAAATCACGCCCGTCGTCAGCGTGTGGTCCAGGCCGAACGGGTTGCCGATCGCGATCGTCTTCTGGCCCACCTGAAGGGCTTCGAACCTGGCCACGCGCACGGGCACCAGCTTGTCATGGCTCTTTTCGACCTTGAGCACGGCGATGTCCTTCGTCGGGTCGGAGCCGACGAGGCGCGCCGCGAGCGGGGTCTGATCGCCGAGGGTCACGAGGAAGGCGTTGCCCCCCTGCACGACGTGGAAATTGGTGACGATGTGGCCCTGGCGGTCCCAGACGTACCCCGAGCCCGTCCCTTGCGGGATGGCCTGCTCGTCCATGTAGGGGCTTTGGGTGATCGCGACGTTCGTGACGTACACGACCGAAGCCGAGGCGGATTTGAACACCTTGATCGTGTTCTCCTCGTCCGGCAGCAGGGCCCGGGCCGTCATCGATCCGCAGGCCAGCACGAAGACGGCGGACAGCAGTCGGCTCATCATGGCCGAATTTTATATAATTTTCGCTCGTGACGATTTCCGCCCCCCGGTTCCAGCCCGAACTCTCCGACCAGGACAAGCGCCCCACGCGCTGCCCTGCCTGCGGCTTCGACGGCCCCGAAGCGGCCTCTCCTTCCAACGAGGAGGGGTTCGAGCTCCTCACCTGCCCCGACTGCGGCTTCGGCCGCACCTGGCCCCCGGTGCCCGGCGAGGAGATCGGGAAGTGGTATCCCGAGCAGTACTACGGCAAGGAGAACGTCCGCTTCAACCCGCTCTTCGAGGCCATGGTGCGCTGGTTCCGCAAGCGCCGCGCCGCCGTTCTCTTCAACCGGGTCCCGCGCGGCCCGATCCTCGACGTGGGCTGCGGCCGCGGCATGATGCTCTCCTACATGCGCGATCTCGGCTACGAGGCCCACGGCCTCGAGCTCAGCGAGACCGCGGCCCACCACGCCCGCCGCATCCTCAAGCTCGAGGTGGCGACGGGGGATTTCCTCACGTCCCCCCACGAGAAAAACCGCTACAACGCCGTGATTTTCTGCCACACGCTCGAGCACTTCGCCAACCCCGTCGCGGCGATCGCGCGCGCGCACGAGCTCCTCAAACCCGGAGGGGTCCTCTTCATCGCCGTCCCCAACTACGGGAGCTGGCAGGCCCGCCTGTTCGGCGGCAGCTGGTTCCACGTGGACGCGCCGCGCCACTATTTCCATTTCACCATCAAATCCCTCGACGCCATCCTGCAGCGCCACCGCTTCCGCGTCGTCCAGCTCGACCATTACAGCTTCGAGCAGAATCCCTACGGCCTCCTCCAGTCCATCTTCAACGCGGCCGGCTTCCGCTTCAATCTCCTCTACTCCCTCCTCAAGAACTCGACGGCGCGCACCGACACGGCCGTGCGCTATCCGTTCCAAACCGCGGCCCACATCCTGATTCTCCCCCTGCTCGTTCCCTTCGTCATCGTCGCGACCGCCCTCGAGACCCTGTTCAAGTCGGGCGGGACCTTCGAGATGTACGCGTTCAAGGAATGATCCGAAAGGTCGTCGACCGGCGAGGCCTCTGCCTGGCCATCGTCGCCTTCTTCTCCCTCCTCGTGCACGCGAAAGGCCTCGCCGCGCCGCTGCTCGACTACCATTTCCACCGGCAGGTCAACACCGCCTCGATCGCGCGCCGCTATTGGAGCGAGGCCCTCCCGATCCACCAGCCGCGCGTCGATTGGAACGGCCCCTCCGACCGCCTCGCCGCGACGGAGCTGCCGGTCTACATGTGGCTGCACGGAAAGCTGTGGCCGGTCGCCGGGCTCGGCGAAAAATGGGGCCGGATCCTCTCCGCCGCCGCCTCGCTCCTCTCCGCCCTTCTCCTCTTCATCTTGTTTGAAAAGGAATTCGACCGCGAGGCGGCCCTCTGGGGCGCCTCGCTTTTCTCGATCCTGCCGGTCGAGGTTTACTTCGGCCGCACCGTTCAGCCCGAAGCAACCGCCCTCCTGGCGCTGATCGGGTCCCTCTGGTTCTGGAGCCGCTCCCTCGAGCCCGGCCGCCCGTGGGGCGCCTGGGCCGGGGCCGTGTTCTGCGCGTTCATCGCCGTCGGCCTGAAGCTGCCCTACGCCCATCTCCTCGTCCCGCTCGCAGGACTGGCCTGGCGCAGGCTCGGACGCCGGGCCTTCTCGGACTGGCGCATGTACGCGGCGGGGCTGCTGTCGATGGGCGGGGTGATCGCCTGGTACCTTCACGCCCGCCGGGGAGTCTACGTGGTGCCGACGCACGCGGACGAGTACACCAGCCTTCTCGACTACTCCCGGCTTCCGTACTTCATTCAGTTCCAGGTTTTATCCCGGTTCCCCGAGCTGGTCATGACGTACGGCGGCCTCGTTTTCTTCGCCGTCGGAGCGCGCCGGATTTTATGGGAGAAGCGGGACGCCTTCTGGCTTTCCTGGTTCTTCGGCGTGGTGCTCCATCTTTTCGCGATGGCGGGGTACTCGCACTCCCACGAATACACGGCGCTTCCGCTGGCCCCCGTCGCGGCCGGCCTGATCGGCGTCGGCGTCGCGCGCCTACGAGGGAAGGCCGCCGCCGCGCCGCCGAGGCGCCGCGCGCTCGCTTTCTCGGGCCTGGCCCTCCTGGTCCTCGCGATTCCCGCGCATTCCGCATTGCGCATCTCCCACTGGTATCGCCAAGGCTTCGAATTCGTCGCGGGCGCGGGCAAGGCCGCCGCGGCGGTCAGCGCCGGCGACGATCCGTTCCTGACCAACTGCCAGGCCTCCTCCGTGCTTCTGTACTACCTGAATCGGCGCGGCTGGTCGGGAGAGCTCGACCTGCTGCCGGCCGCCGCCGCCCACGAATATGTCGACGAGCACATCGGCAAGGGCGCGCGCTTCATCGCGTCGGAAAAACGCGGCCTGTTCGCCGAGCCCGACGGGGCGATGTGGAAGAGATTCCGCGCGGCCGGCGCGCCCGTCTGGGACGACGGCAAGCTCGTGATCTTCCCGCTGACGCGCTGAGCGGTCAGGGAATCGTCAGGCGCCCGTTGGCGATCGTGAGCCCGGGCAGCTCGATGGCGAACGGCGTCTCGGGATTCGGATACAGCGGGATGGTGAGCTCCTTGATTTCCCGGAAGACCGAGAGCGGCACGCTCACGCCCGCGAGGCGCACGGACATGATGTCGATCTTCAGCCGGCGGGGCGCGTCGAGAAGCTGAAGCCCCGCCTCGGCCGAAACCGGCTTGCCGTTGTAGGCGCCGGACATCCGCACCGTCTTGTCGAGCGACAGCTCGCCGACGACGAGCCCCTTCACGCGCTGCGAGAGGAACGCCCGCAGCTCGTCGGCGCCGACGTCGAGGGATTTGATCCGCAAGCGCTCGAGCCGCAGCAGGCGGATGTCGACCCAGTCGTCCTCGCGCTCCTTCTTCACGACGGGAATGAAGCCGACGTTGACCAGCTCGACGTCCGTCCCGTCGAGCACGAGGCCGCGAACGTCGAGCCGCCCGATTTTGAGGCTCATCGTCGCGTAGACCGACTTCGCGCCGTCCCAAGGCCCGAAATTCGCCTTCAGGTCGTTGATGACGACCTTGCCCGAGGTGTAATGCTGGTAGACGAGGAACTTGCCCGCGTAAGGCTTCTTCAGGCCGCGGCGCTGACGGTAGAGGATCGCGTTGTTCGAATCGGGCAGCGGCCAGCGCGCGATCTCCTCGTAGGCGCGGCCGAACCACCCCTTCGGATCGCGTATTTCCGCCGAGGCCTCGGGCAGGCCGGAGATCACGCCCGCCGGGCCGACCTTCGGGTCCTTGAGAAGCACGAAATCGGACAATTCCGAGAGGCGCCGGTTGACCCCGCGCATCCGCACTTTCTCGAGGCCCAGGCGGCGCTGCATCCAATGGAAGGTGGGCGCGTTGAAATGGGTGTCGTTGGCGACGAGGGTGACGTTGCTGATCGGCAGGGAGGGATCTCGTTCGGCGTCGATCTTCCGAAGGATCTCCTCGGTCTTCCAGTCCTCCTTCGCCGCCGGCCGGTTCGCGAAGAATTGGGGCGCGGCGAAGGGAAGATTCAGAGTGACCGGGCCGACCCAGCCGCCGTAGAAGTTGAGCAGGCAGAACAGCTGCAGGGCCGCCGTGCCCCACGTCACCGCCTTGGGCCACGTCGAGCAGAACGCCACGGCGATGGGAACGAGGCCGGGCATGAGGAAGCGCAGCTGGCGATTCGGCACGATCGTCCAAAAAACATAGCTGGCCGCGAACCAGGCGAGCAGTATCCACCCCTGTTCCCGGCTGCGCCGGTACTGGGGGGCCAGAAGGCCGATCGTGCCGAGAAGCCAGACGATCGGACCGATCATGTTCGAGGCCTGGCTGGCGTAGACCATCCAGGCGCCCGGCGTCCACACCGGGATCGCGAAATCAGCGGAGGCCTGGACGAGGCGGGAAGGAAGAAGCGCGATATGGGCCGAGTACCACGGAACGATGAGGGCCGCCGACAAGGCCGCGGACACCAGCATGATCAGCGCCGTGCGCCTGTCGCGAAAGGCCCGCAGCGCGATGAAGTAGGCGGGGAGCATGTAGCTGAAGAAAGACCACTTGTGGAGCATGCCCGCCGCGTGCAGGACGCCGAAGACCAGCGCCGGGACCCAGCGGAGGAATTCGTCCGAGGCGAGCAGGGCCCAATAGGCGGCGGCGGCGAGCGCCACCATCGGCAGGTCCACGAGCTGGGTCGTCAGCAGATCCTGGATCGCGGGCGAGGCCGCGAAGAGGATGACGGCGGCGAGAGCGGTCTCGTCCGGGCGGAAGCGCCAGGCGATGCCGAAGATGGAGACGGAAAGGAGCGCCAGATAGAACCAGTTGACCCAGAGGGCGGCGTTGGCCGGGTCGGGGGAGTCGTAGGCGCGCATGAGGAGAAGGTGGTAGGCGGGCGGGAAAGGGGGCATGCCCGGCTTCGGCGCGAGATACCAGGCGTCGGCGAGGCGGCCTTCCTTCAGGGCCTCGCGATAATCGAGCGCGATTTCCATGTGGATCGACTGATCCCAGGCCGGAGGCCGCGTGTCGGTGCGGATAAAAGAGCGCAGAAGGAGCGCTTCTGCCGCCAGAAAGAACACCAGCCCCAGCACGCTGAAGACGAGGACTTTGCGGCTGGCGGTCTGGGACGGCGCGACGTAAAGGTTCGAGGCCATAGAAGAGCGGTTTCATCATACGCAATTTGACGTAAGCCTGACACCTGGTTAATCTATTTTTGTAGAATCCCGCCTCATGCGAGCGGTCATCCTCATCGGAGGCATGGGCACCCGGCTGCGTCCCTTCACCTTGGAGACGCCCAAGCCGCTATTGCCCGTCATGAACCGTCCCTTCCTTGAGTATCAGTTCCAAATCCTGAGCCGCTACGGGGTCCGGGAGGTCGTGCTGTGCACCTCCTACCGGGCGGAGACGTTCCGGCGCGCCTTCGGCGACGGCCGGCGCCTCGGGCTGAAGATCACCTACGTGCGCGAGCGCATTCCCCTCGGCACCGGGGGCGCCCTCAAGAACGCCGAGCCGTTTTTGAAAGGAACGACGCTCGCGCTCAACGGCGACGTCCTCAACGCCTTCGACCTCGCCGCGTTTTTGAAATTCCACCGCGCCCGCCGCGCGGAAATCTCGATCGCGCTGACCCGGGTGAAGGACCCGACCCGATACGGCCTCGTGCTCACCGACGACAAGGGGATGGTCCGGCGCTTCCTGGAAAAGCCGTCCTGGGACGAGGTGGTGACCAACTCGGTCAACGCCGGGGCCTATCTGTTCGAGCCTTCGGTATTCGACCATCTCCCGCTGGGCAAGCCCTACTCTCTCGAGCGCGGCCTTTTCCCCGAGCGCCTGGCGGCCGGAGCGCGCATCGCCGGCTACGTGGCGCCCGGCTACTGGATCGACATCGGCTCGGTGGACGCGTATCTTCAGGTCCACCTGGACCTCCTTCAGGGCCGGGCCCCCTTCAAGCCCGGCCCCCGGGCCCGCCCGTTCAAAAACGCCGAAGGCGCGCGCGTGACGGCCGGCGCCGGAACGAAGGCGGCGCCCTTCGCCCGGTTCTCCGGCGCGGTGAGCCTCGGCTCGAAGGTCACGATCGGCCGCGGCGCGCAGCTCACCGACTGCGTCGTCCTGGACGGGGCGACGATCGGAGACGGCGCGCGCCTCGAGCGCTGCGTCGTCGGACCGAAGGCCCGCGTCGGAACCCACGCGGTGCTGGGCCCCGGAGCCGCGCTCGCGGGCGGCTCCTCGGTCGGGGATTACAGCCAGCTATGACCCCGACGATGAACGCAGCGGTGGAGCGCGTGCCCAAGCCCTGGGGCCACGAGATGATCTTCGCCCGCACCCGGAAGTACGTCGGCAAGATCCTCGTCATCGAGAAGGGCCATCGCCTGAGCCTCCAGCTGCATCGCCGCAAGCACGAGAGCCTGCTGGTGCTGCGCGGCCGGCTGAAGCTCCGGCTCGGATCGAATACGCGGACCGTCGGCCCCGGAACGGCGTTCACGATCCCGCCGAGGACGATTCACCGCTTCGAAGCGCTGAAAGGCCGCGTGACCCTCATCGAGGTGTCCACGCCGGAACTGTGGGACGTCGTGCGCCTGCAGGACGATTACGGACGGAGAGGTAAATAACATGGCAGACCCGATCAAGTTCGGCACGGACGGCTGGCGCGGCGTGATCGCCCGGGATTTCACCTTCCAGAACTGCCGGCGCGTCGCCCAGGCGATCGCCGACTACGTCAAGGAGGAGCAGATCAAGGACAAGAAGGGCCCCCTCTCCGGCCCGATGGTCATCGGCTACGACAAGCGCTTCCAGTCCGACGCCTTCGCCCGCGAGATCGCCAAGGTGCTCGAGGCCAACCAGATGCACCCGGTCCTCATGGCCGAGGCCCTGCCCACCCCCGCCGTCAGCTACATGACCAAGAAGCTCGGCGGCGTCGGCGTCATGGTGACCGCGAGCCACAATCCTCCGTCTTACAACGGCGTCAAGATCAAGATCGACGGGCGCG
>JAMPYD010000364.1 GCA_023700845.1 Elusimicrobiota bacterium
CCCGCGCACGCGGCCCAGGTGCCGGCCGACGACCGCTGGCGCGTCGTGCAGTACCTGCGCGAGCTCCAGAAGACCGAGATCGCCCGCCTCGGCCCCCTGGCCGAGATCCCCGAGGACCCGCGCCGCCTGCACCTCGTCTCCGAGGCCTACGGCAAGGAGCTGTTCGCCGCGAACTGCGCGTCCTGCCACGGCGCCGACGGCCGCCCCAGCCAGCCCGGCGTGCCGACTTTGCACCTCCCGTCGGTGCTCGCCATGGTCGACGACGGCTACTACATCGACATCATCACCCACGGCCGCAAGGGCACGCAGATGCCCGCCTGGGACAAGAGCCTGACGCGCACCCAGATGCTCAGCATCATCCGCCACCTGCGCACCTGGGACACCGCCGCGCCCGACCGCGCCATGGTCCTGGCCCAGGCGAGCGACCCCAAGCGCGGCGAGGCGATCTACCGCGGACGCTGCGCGGCCTGCCACGGCCGCCGCGGCGAGGGCGGCATCGGCAACACGCTCAACAGCCCCACCTTCCTGTCGATCGCCTCCCCGCAGTTCTTCCGCGACATGGTCATCACCGGCCGCAAGCACACCGCGATGCCCGCGTCCTACAACCTCACGACCGGGGAGATCGGCGACCTCGTCTCCTTCCTCCGCACCTGGGCCCGTCCGAAGCACTCCCTGGCGGAGGTCCGCGCGCTGCTCCCCGCGGCCTCGGCCGAGATGGGCGCCAAGGTCTTCGCCGGCCGCTGCGCCTCGTGCCACGGCGCCAAGGGCGAGGGCGGCATCGGCTCGCGGCTCAACAGCGACTCGTTCCTCGCCATGGCCGACGACGAGTTCATGTTCCGCGCCGTCTCCGAAGGCCGGCCCGGCACCGCGATGCCGTCCTGGTACTTCCTGTCCTCGCGGGACACGGCGGACGTTCTCAAGTTCATCCGCTCCTGGCAGAAGAGCGCGCCCTTGGCCCTCGACCGGCCCGCCCGCCGCGGCGAGCCTGAGTTCGGCAAGCTCATCTACGACAAGGCCTGCGTCTCCTGCCACGGCCCCGAGGGCCGCGGCGGCGTCGGCGGGCAGATCGGCAACCCGGTCTTCCTTTCCTCGGCCAAGGACGAGTTCCTCTGGCGCACGATCGCCCACGGCAAGCAGGGGACCGGGATGCGCGGCTTCATGGAAGGCCGCGCGCTGGGGACCTTGATGTCGCTGAACTCCTCGGACATCGACCACGTGGTGTCCTACCTGCGCACGCTCGCCGCCAAGCCGCGCGTCGACCTCCTCGACCGCGAGTTCCCCGGCACGTCGGTGGACATGGGCCGGGAGGTCTATCTCGGCAAGGGCGGCTGCTCGAAGTGCCACGGCCTCGAGGGCGAAGGCTCGAGCGGCCCCTCCCTCAACACCCTCGGCTTCCTGAAGGCGGCCTCCAACGGCTACCTGGCCGCGACCATCATGATGGGCCGTCAGGGCACGGAGATGCGCTCCTTCTCCCAGCAGGGCAACGTGGTCAGCCTCAGCCAGAAGGAGGTCATGGACCTCGTGGCCTTCATCCGGTCGTGGGAGAAGAACCCGCCGAGCGTGGTCCGCGTCATCGACCGCACCGGCAGCGCGGCGGCCGAGGGCGGCCTGCTCTTCAACAAGTACTGCCTCGCCTGCCACGGAGCCGAAGGCCGCGGCCAGGCGTCGGCGGGCGTCAAGGGCTACGCGCCCTCGCTCAACACGCCGGAGTTCCTGCGGGCGGCCGACGACGGCCTGCTGATGGCGACGATCGCCATCGGCCGTCCGAACACGCCGATGCGCCCCTTCGGCGCCGGCGCCGGCGGCGTGGCCGACCTGTCCGCCGCCGACATCCGCAAGATCGTCGCCTACATGCGCTCCTGGGAGAACACGAAATGAACCACCGATCACTGCTCGCCCCCGGGGCCCGGAACGCGTGCGCGGCCCTCGCCGTCCTCGGGGCGGCCGCCTTCCTCGCCGGCCTCAAGCTGGCGCCGCAGCGCGCGCTCGCCTCGTTCCTCCTGGGCAACACCTACTTCCTCATGCTGGCGATCACCGCGCTCGCCTTCATCGCCATCCAGAACCTGGTCGGGGCGGGCTGGCCCGTGCTGTTCCGCCGCGTCCCGGAGGCCATGACGGCCTACCTCCCCGTCGGGGCCCTGGGGATGGGCATCGTCCTGCTCGGCTCGCACTCCCTGTACCATTGGGCGCACCACTCGGCCGCCGTCCACGATCCGATCCTGCACGCCAAGGCGGGCTACCTCAACCTGCCTTTCTGGTCGCTGCGCGCCCTCGTGATCCTCGTCCTCTGGTGGGTGTTCTCGCGCGCCATCCTGCTGAACTCCCGCCTCCAGGACAAGGACGGCGACGTCGAGCGCACTTACCGCAACAAGCGCCTCTCCGCCGTGTTCATGGTCGTCTTCGGCCTGACCTTCACCTTCGCCTCCATCGACTGGGTCATGTCGCTCGAGCCGCACTGGTACAGCACGATGTTCCCCTGGTACATGTTCGGCGGCGCCTTCGTGCACGCGCTCGCGGCCATCGCGCTTCTCACCCTCCAGTTGAACCGGCAGGGGCTGTTCCCCCAGCTCAACGAGCATCACCGCCACGACCTGGGCAAGTACGTGTTCGGCTTCGGCGTGTTCTGGGCCTACCTCTGGTTCTGCCAGTTCCTCCTGATCTGGTACGCGAACATCCCCGAGGAGACCGCCTACTACGCCGTGCGCTCCTCGCCGAGCTGGCTGACGGTGCAGGCGCTGAGCGTGCTGGCCAATTTCCTCGTCCCGGCCGCGCTGCTGCTGCGCATCGCCTCGAAGAAGAACGACGCGAACATGCTCGCGGCCTGCCTGAGCGTCTGCGTCGGCCGCGGCCTCGACCTGTACGTGATGATCATGCCCTCGGTGTCGGGCGCGTCCGCCCGGCCCCATTGGGTCGACGTCCCGCTCTTCCTGGGACTCGCTGCCGTCTTCATACTCCTCTTCGACCGGGCCTTCGCCTCGGCCCCCGCCGTCCCGGAGAAAGACCCGTACCTCGTCGAGAGCCTCCATCACCACGGGTGACGGGAAGGAACGAACGAACGGATTGAACCACAGAGACACAGAGGACACGGAGAAAAACGGAAAGAAAGTTAACGGCAAACGCCGTTCGCCGTTAACTCTTCATCCGTTGCCGTTCTCCGTGCTCTCTGTGTCTCTGTGGTTGATGCTCTCCGTTCCCCAGACGTGGGCCGTCGAACCGCCGCGGCTGAACGCCCTCGCCAAGGAGAAGAGCCCGTATCTCCTCCAGCACGCCTCGGACCCGGTGGATTGGCGGCCCTGGGGCCCGGAGGCCTTCGCCGAGGCGAAGCGCGCGAACAAGCCGGTCTTCCTGAGATCGGAAGAGCACACG
>JAMPYD010000365.1 GCA_023700845.1 Elusimicrobiota bacterium
CGAACGCATCGGGGAAGACCAGCCAGCGCCCGGTGACCGCCCGGTTGCGCGCGGTCATCGGCGCCAGCGCCAGGGCGGCGCCCAGGATCAGCAGGGCGGGCGCGCGCCAGCGCGGGCCGGGCAGAGGGCGCCAAAGCCACGCGGCGCCCGCCAGGAGCGGCAGCGCCAGGAAATGCGAGCTGCGGCAGAGCAAGGTGAACCCGAGGAAGGCGCCGGCCAGCAAGGTCGACGCCGCGGTGGGACGCTCGCTCCACCGCACGAGCGCCGCGCACGCCGCCAGGATCAGAAAGGAGTAAAAGCCGTGGATGTTGAGGCTCGTCACGGCCGCGATCTGCGCGGGGTCGAAGGCGAGGAGGGCCGCGCCGAGCAGGCCGGCCGCCGGCGACACGAGGGCCGCGCCGAGCGCGGCGACGAGCAGGATGGACAAAGTCGACAAGGCCGCCTGGGCCATGCGGATCCGGCCGGGGTCCGGCTCGGCCGCGAGCGACTCGATCAGGGCGATGAAGACGGGGTAGATCGGGCCGCGCCACGAGCGGGGGGTGTCGTTGGGCACGCCGATGCTGAAGGTCTGATAGCTGAGCAGGCCGATCGCGGACTCGTAATAGCCTTCCTCCTGCATCGTATCGGACAGATAAACGGCGCGGTGAGACCAGGCCTGCTGGAAGCGCAGAACGCCGCCCGCCAGGACGAGGGCCAAGGCCAGCAGGACGGCCGCGCGCCGCGGCGTGAGGGCGCTGATCATCGAGCGAAATTATAGCCTAGTGACGCGGCTCCCGCCGGAATAAATTGGATCGGGGAGGACGGACGATGTATACTAAAACCCGTGAGAAAATATCCCTGGTCCTACGCGATCCTGGTGCTGGCGGCCTTTTTGGCGCTCGGCTGGCTCAACCGCCCCGCCCGGACTCCGGACGGCGAGGCCGCCAAGGGCCGCGTCACCCGCCCGGAGGATTTCCTCAAGGATCCCGATTCCAAGCCCGACCCCAACGCCGGGCGCGATCCCAACGCCGGCCCCGACCCGTCCTCCGCCCCCGACCCGAACGCCCGCGCGCAGGCGGACGGAGCCGCGCCGAAGGACCCGTCCGCGCCGCGCGACAAGACGACGGCGAAGGATCCGAGCGCGGGGAAGGACGCCAAGGCGCCCAAGGATTCGGCCGCGCCGCCGGACCCGAACTCCGAGCCCGACCCGAACGCTCCGCCGCAGGCGCGGCCGCCTCACGCCCGCTAGGCCGTTTCGGCGGTGAAGTCGAGCAGGATCGGCGCCGGATTTCCCGTGAGCGTTCCGAGGCGGCGGCGGCCCTTGAACACGGACAGCTTCCCGCCGGGGCCCGCCTCGATCCGGTCTCCGCGGCGCAGAAGCTCCTCCCTCTCGGGCTCGAGCAGGGAATAAGGCGGCTGCAGGCCGTCGTAGAGCCAGCGGCCCGCGCCGTCCCCGGCGCCCTTGAGCACGGCGAAGCGCGTCCAATCCCAGAAGATCACGGGCCGCGCGAGGCAGGCGCGCAAAGTGAGCGCGTGCTCCGGCATGACCTGGAGCATCATCGCCCAGATGGCCCGCCCCTTGGCGAGGCTCTCCGGGCAGCGATAGGAGCAGGGATGCCAGGGGATGACGTTCATGATGTCCATGGTCAGGCCCGGGTTTTTTCGTCCGATCAGCTCGCGGCGCGCCGAATCGTCGGGATGGCCTTTGCGGGAATAGAAATAGAAAACGTCGTTGAGGAGGAACGGGAGGCCCTTGCCCGGCGGGGTGTTCCGGGCGGCGTGATGGATGCAGTCGAGCGGGGGATTCTCCGGCCGCGCGTTGATGAAGGAGTCGCAGTAGAAGTCGGAGCAGCAGACCGGATAGCCGAGCTGAGGGCCGGGGTTCGCCTTGGGGCTGTCCCAGATGCGGGCCGTTTCCTCCAGATCCCCGAGGCGCTTGCCGATCATGACGCCGAGCTTCTGCGTCCCGGGGCCGGCGCGGTTGTAGACGAGGTGCTTCAGGGAGAGGGAGGAGGCCAGGCCCGAGACGTACGGCAGGTCTCCCTCGTCGATCCAGCAATGCAGCACCGGCTTGACGCCGGCCATGGCGGCGAGAAGCTCGATCTGTATGTTGCCCCAGCCTCGGACGAGGACGGGGTCGCGGCCGGCGATTTTGAATGTGTAGTCCATCAGGCGAAGAGGGCCGGGGCGATCTCCCTGGCCCGGGCCAGGACGTCCCGGGCCATGGCCGGCTTGCCGAGACGCTCGAGGCAGGCGGCCTGGCCGATCATGGCCCAGACGTTGCCGGGCTCGAGGGCGAGCGCGGAGGAGAACTCCCGCCGGGCCCCGCCAGCGTCGCCGGCTTTGAGCAGGGCCTGCCCCTTCCACAGCAGCGCCTCCGGATAGCGGGGGTGAATCTTCAGGGCCTCGCCCAGGTCCTTGAGCGCGCCCGCGGCGTCCTCCTCGTGGAGGCGCAGCTCGCCGCGCCAGGCGCGGATCCAGAACGCCTTGGGGTCGAGCGCGACGGCGCGGTTCAGGTCGGCCCCGGCCTGCTCGAGGCGGCCGGCGCCGCGGTGGATGCCGCCGCGCCAGGCGAAGACCCAGGCGAGGCTCGCGTCGCGGTGCACGGGCGCGGGCTCGGCGCCGAGAAAATCGTAGGCGCAGGAGGCGTGGATGTCGAAGCGCATCGCCTCCCGGAGGTCGGCCATGCCCCCGGCGGCGTCGCCGAGCATCCGGCGGGTCTCGCCGCGCAGCGCCAGCACCCAGGCGTTGGTGGGCTGAAGCGCCGAGGCCTTGCGCAGGGCCTCGAGAGCCTCGGGCAGGCGCCCCGCCTTGCGCAGGACCACGCCCCTCCAGGCCCAGGCGTAGCCGCCCTTGCCGAGCGCCTCGGCGGCGCGGAGCTCCTCGAGGGCTCCCTCGAGATCGCCCTGCTGATTGAAGGCCTTGGCCCGCACGACGTGCGCCCAGTCCCAGCCGGGATCGCAGGCCGACGCCCGGGCGGCGCTGCTCAGCGCCGCCGGGTAGAGTCCGAGGGAGCGTTCGCATTCGCTGCGCAGCATCCAGCCGGACGCGCAGCGCGGGTCGAGGCGCAGGGCGCGGCGCGCGTCCTCGAGCGCGCCCCGGAAGTCCCACAGGCGCCGGCGGATCTCGCCCTGCGACGTCAGCCTTTCGGGATTGCCGGGCGCGAGCCGGGTCAGGGCCTCGCGGTCGGCCAAGGCGAGGTCGTAGCGGCCCATGCAGCGGTAGGCCTCGGCGCGCTGCTTCAGGGAGTCCGCGTGCCGGGGATTCTTCGCGAGCAAGGCGGTGTAGATTCCGGCGGCGGCCTCGTGGCGGCCCTCCTTGACCAGCTGAACGGCCTGCTCGGCGGGGCTCGGCGTCCTCTCCGCCCGC
>JAMPYD010000366.1 GCA_023700845.1 Elusimicrobiota bacterium
CGAGGCGCGCCTGTGCGGGGCGCTTCTGGCGCTCAAGGTCAAGGATCACCGCGGCGCCGAAAACGGATTCAAGTCGTTGATGAAGGAGCTGCCCAAGGAAGACTCGATCTCGATGCGCGCCCGCTTCTTCTGGGCCGCGTCGCGGGCGGTCGACCCTGAATTCCGCCGGAGGCATGGCATGGACGCGAACGCCGTCAAACCGAAGAGGCTGTACCTGTGCGGCCTGGGGATTTTCCCGCCGTACACGGCCTCGCTCGAGGTGGTCCACGCCCTGAGCCTGTGCGACGTCATCTTCAACAACGTGGCGGGGCCCGAGGTGCGCGAGGTCCTCGCCGAGTTCTGCGGCGACATCCGGCCCGCGTCCTACCAGGCCTGGCAGGACGAGCCGAAATGGGCCGACCGGATTTTCGCCGAGATCGACAAGGGCCGGACGGTGGGCTTCATCACGCGCGGCCATCCGCTCGTGTTCGGCGGGCTCGCCGTCGAGCTGGTGCGGCGCTGCAACGCGCAGAACCTCGCGCACCACACCTTCGGCGCGGTCTCCTCGATCGACCACCTGCTCGCGTACACCGGCAAGGGGCTCGGCGACGATTTCGGCGGCATCCAGGCGATCGACCGGCCGGCGCTCGAGCGCTCGCCCACTTTGAACACGACCTTGCCTCTGCTGGCCTGCTTCTACGAGGGGATGGACACGCGCGCCCAGGTGGCGGCCTTCCGCAGGAGCCTGGAGCGTTTTTACCCCTCGGCGCACCTGTGCTGGATGTTCGGACCGAAGTACGATTCGGCCCCGGCCGTGGTCGCGGTCGGCGACCTGGAAAAAGCCTACCCGAAGGTTCATTCGAGCCTGATGCTGTACGTGCCGCCGCTCAAGGCCGCGCCGGCGAAGGCCCGCCGCTCACGAAAGAAGAAATGACGGAAGGACGGGACTACCTGACGTGCCTCATCGGCCTGCCTCCCGGCGGGCGCGCCGCGTGGTCGTCGGAGCTTTCCCGCAGCCGGAAGGGGAAGGACGCCGAGTCGCTGCGGCGGCGGGGGCGCGCGCTGTCCATGCTCGGCCGCGACGCCGAGGCGCTCGAGGCGTTCGGGCGCTCCCTGGCGCTCGAGCCGGCCTCCGCGGAGGGCCTGGCCTGGAGGGGGGAGGCGCATCTTCTCGCCTCGCGGCGCGAGCAGGCGCGGGCCGATCTCGACCGCGCCGTCGCGCTGTCGCCGAAGTGGCCTTGGGGGCGCCTGCTGCGGGCCGTGTGCTGCCTCACCGAGGGCGACACCGCCGGCGCCGAAAAGGAGCTGGCCGCGACGGGCCGCCGGCCCGAGGCCGTCCTCGTCTCCGCCCTGCTCGAAGGCCAGCGCGGCGCGGCGCAAAAGGGCTGGGACGCCGTCAACCCGGAAATCAAGGCCCGGCCGTCCGGCCCGCTCTACGCGGTGCGCGCCCTGCTCCGCCTCGGCCTCAGCGATCTTCCCGGAGCGCTCGGCGACCTGAACAAGGCGGCGGAGCTCGAGCCGTCGGCCTGGATCCTCATGCAGCAGGCGGACGCGCTCAACCGCACCGGCTTCTACCGTCCGGCCCTCGAGGCGGCGGCGCGGGCGGCCGCGCTGGTCCCCGAATCTCCCGAGCCTCATCTTCAGGCCGCGAACATCTATTTCGACCAGGCGTTCTATCCCGAGGCCCTGGCCGAGATGGAGCTGGCGCTCAAGCGGCGCCCCGACGACGCCGGCCTGCTCAGCCGCCGCGCGCGCTTCCATCTCGTCCTCGGACGGATGGCCGAGGCGGAGGAGGGCCTGAAGCGCGCCTGCCGCCTGGCCCCCGAGAGCGGGCAGCTGCGCTTCGAGCGGCTGAACGTGGCCGCGCTGCGCGGGCGCTTCGCCGAGGTGCTGAAGGAAATCCGAGGCGGCGCGCTGCAGGCCCCGTTCGATTCGTACCTGACGGGCTACGTCCTGTGCCGGCGCGGGGACCGGGCCGCCGCCGTCGAGCATTTCCTCGCGGCCGCGGAGCGGTCCGGCGGCGGCTTCGCGGAGCGCTGCCGGTTCTACGCTCTGGTGTGCCGGGTCCTGTCGGGCCCGAAGCCCGCCGTCAGGAATCCTCCCCAGTTCTTCCTGTGCAGCGTCGGCATCCACCATCCCTATCAGATCAGCGTCGAGAACCTGCGCGCGCTCGACGACTGCGAGATCCTCTACAACAACCTCGGCGATCCGCAGATCTCGGATTTCCTCGGCCTGTTCCGCGCCGAGGTGCGGGCCGTCACCCGCGTGGACAACGAGCCCGCGATGGGGCGCGTGCGCAGGATCATCGCCGGCGTGCGGCGGGGGAAGCTGACCGGATTCGTCACCCGCATCCACCCCTTCATCTACCGCCGCATCGCCAACGACCTCGTCACCGTGTGCCGCGAGAAGGGCATCACCTTCCGGGCCTTCGGCGCGGTCTCCCTGACCGAGGTGGCCTGGAGCCTCGGCGTCTCGGCGCGGGAGCACGGCTCCGCCCGCGGGCCGTTCGGCGCGCGCGTCTTCGACATCGTGTTCCTGACCAATCATCCGGAGATGCTCGAGCCGCGGCATCCGACCGTCGTCTACTGCATCGCCAACGATCAGCACCGGAAGCAGTTCTGCGCCGTGGTCCGCGAGCGCTACGCGAAGGACGACGTCGCGTTCCTGCTGGCGGGGTCCGGCGACCGCGAGCAGGAGGTCGTCTCCGTCGACATCGCGGGCCTCGAGGCGAAGCTGCTGTCCCTGGATTTGGGAACCGTCATGTATCTGCCGCCCACCCGGAGAGGAACATCGTGGAAAAATTGATCATCTGCGGCTTGGGCGTGCGCGTGCCGGAGGAGACGACGCTCGAAAGCCTTCAGGCGCTGGCCGACTGCCGCGTCGTGTACTGCGACCTGGAGGACGAGAAGGCCCGGGCCTGGCTCGCGGGCTATTGCCGCGAGCTCAAGACCCCGTCCTCGGCGGACGCGATCGTCCGCGACGCGGCCAAGGGCGGCGTCGTCGGCCTCGCGGTGTGGGGCCAGCCGCAGTTCTCGAGCCGCCTCGCGCGGGAGACGGAGCTCGCCGCCGCGAAAGCGAAGCTTTCCTACCGGGTGTTCGGCGCGATCTCTCCGATCGGCAGCGTCTTCGCGCGCTCGGTCAGCTTCCTCGGCGGCGACTACGGCTATCAGGGCATACAGGCCTACAGCGTCGAAACCCTGCTCGCGGACCCGAAGGCGGCCCGGACCGATCTGCCTCTGGTGCTGTACGCCGAGGTCAACGACCCCGCGCAATGGGCCGCCGTCCTCAAGCGCCTGGGCGCCGCGTATCCGAAGGGCCATCAGGGCCGCATGTTCGCGTCGGCCGGGCCGGAGACC
>JAMPYD010000367.1 GCA_023700845.1 Elusimicrobiota bacterium
CCCCCCAGCATGAACGGATTGAGAGGAAAACCTCCGGGCGGACGAGCCCTCGACGGACGAGAATCGACGTCCCGAGGGGCCTGGGGTTGACGCGACCATGTCCGTCGTTGTCGCGTCTACCCCGGAGGGCGGGTCAATCCCGCCCGTCCCCGAGGGGCGTCGATTCTTGGCCGTCGCGTCGAATCCTCCGCCCGGGGGTTTTCCTATTGGGTGACGGCGTTACGGGAGCGGCGCTCGGCCTGTCCGACGGGCGGCGGCGGCGTCATCGCGGTCAGGTCGGCCGCGATGCGCAGGGTCTCGTCGAGCACCGAGTCGGGCGCGTCCGGCGCGTGCTCGTAGCCGGGCTCGTCCTCGTCGAGGGGGGCGGCGGGCGGCGTCGCCGCGGCCGCGGTGGACACGGCGGGAGCCTTGCCGTCGAGGATGGCCAAGGTGATCTCCTCGGAGGCGAAGGGCTTGTCCTTGCGCGCGGCGCGCTCCTTCTTGCGGGCGGTCTGGCGATCCTCGTCGGCCTTGCGCTCGGCCAGGCGGCTCTTCTCGTTGAGCGACAGGGCCTTGTCCTTCTTCTGCTTCTCCCAGCGCGCCATGTCCTCCTTGATCCACTGGAACTCGCGCGACGCCGCGACGCGGGCCGTCGAGGCCTTCGCCAGGGCCGAGAGGCGCGCCTGCAAGGTCGCGCTCCTGTCGTAAGACGCGGGCTCGACCTCGTCGTAGGGCAGGGCGCTCTTCTGCGAGCTCTCGGTCGACTCGCTGATGTCCCCGTAGAAGGGGATGTGGATGTCGGGCAGGACGCCGCGGTGCTGGGTCGAGCCGCCGGAGACCCGGTAGAACTTCTGGATCGTCAGCTTCAGCGCGCCGGGCTTGTAGGAGCGGTAGGCGGGGGGAAGGTACTGGTTCAGCTCGAGCACGGACTGCACCGTGCCCTTGCCGAACGTCTTCTTCTCGCCGACGACGATGCCGCGGCCGTAGTCCTGCAGGGCCGCCGCGAAAATCTCGGAGGCCGAGGCGGAGCCGTGGGCCGTCAGCACGATCATCGGGCCGTCGAAGCCGGTCGTCGGGTCGTTGTCGCGCAGGAGCTTGATCGTGCCGCGCGCGTCCTTGACCTGGACGACGGGGCCGACGTTGATGAAAAGGCCCGTCAGCGACACGGCCTCGGACAGCGAGCCGCCGCCGTCGCGCCGCAGGTCGATGATCAGGGAGTCCACGCCGCGGCGCTTCATCTCCCCGACCAGGCGCTCGGTGTCGCGCGTGGCGCTCTTGCCGTCGGAGCCGCCGCGCATGTCCGCGTAGAACGAGGGCAGGTCGAGCACGCCGACGCGCGAGGGCTTGCCGCCCTTGCCGGGCACGGTGAAGATCTTGGCCTTCGCCTCCTGGTCGGTGAGCTTGATCTCGTCGCGCACGAGGGTGATGACCACGCGGGTGGAGGGGTCGATCGCGTCGGCGGGGATGACGCGCATGCGCACGGTGGAGCCCTTCTCGCCGCGGATCATCTGCACGAGGCGATCGAGCTTCATGCCGACGGCCTCGATGAACGGGCCGTCGCCCTGGGCGACCGCCTCGATCTTGTCGTTGGGCTTGAGGCGCTTGTCGGCGTCGGCGGGGCCGCCGGGGACGAGCGAGACGATGCGCGCGTAGCCGTCCTCGGAGCGCAGCACGGCGCCGATGCCGACGAGCGAGAGCTTCATGCTGATGTCGAAGTTCTCCTTCTGGGCCGCGGCGAGGTAGTCGGTGTGCGGGTCGAAGACGCGCGTCAGCGCGGAGACGAAGGTGGAGAACACGTCGATGCCGTCGTACTCCTTGTAGCTGCGCAGGATGCGGTCGTAGCGCTGGTCGATGGTCTCCTTGACCGTCAGCTCCTTCGCGGGCTTGGCCGGCTCGGCCTTCTTGGCGTCGGCCTTGGGCGCCTCGGCGACGGCCGGGTCCTTGGGCGCGGCCGCGGAATCCTTCTTGTCCTGCGCCGCCTTCGCGGCGGCGGCCTTGGCTTCCTCGGACTTGATCTTGGCGAGGCGCTCGAGCAGGACCTCGTGCTTGATGCGCAGGCGCCACAGCTCCTTGGCCTCCGCCGGGGTCGCCGGCCAGGGCAGCTCGTGGCGGTCGAGGATGATCTTGTCGTCGTTCGTGAAGGTGAACGTCGAGGAGGTGAAGGACTTCACGAGGGCGACGCGCTCCTCGAGGCGCCGCACGACGCGGTCGTAGATCTCGTAGGCGGCCTCGACGTCGCCGTCCTTGATGCGGTCGTCGAGGGTGGCCCCGTACTTGGCCTCGAACTCGTCGACGTCGCTCCTCTCGAGGATCATGTGGTTGTAGTCGTAGGCCTCGAGGTAGTTGCGCAGGAACTCCTTCGATACCGCGTCGTCGATCGGGCGGCGCGCGTAGTGCGTCTGCTCGAGCAGGCGGCCGACGAGCTCGGCGACGATGGGTCCGCCGCCGTACTTGTCGAAAGCGGATGCGGGGACCGCGAGGATCAGCGCCAGCGTCGCGGCGAGCAAGCGCCGGAAAATCGGGAAGTTCATGTTGTTTTACCTTTGAGCGGCTTTGCGGTCGACAAATTGGTTCACGAAGTCTGCGTCATTTTGGAGCGTCCAGTCCAGGTCGGCGGCGTTGAGATCGAAGCGGGCGAGCAGGCCGGAGGCCTCCGCGGGGGTGAAGCCGGAGGCGGTCAGGTCGGCCAGGATCGCGGCGCGGGTCTCGGGCTTGCGGAGGAATTCGCGCCAGGCGCGCACGCCGGGCTGGTAGTCCTCGACGCGATTGGGCTCGTCGCGGCTCATCCACGGCATCTCGAGGGCGATGCGCTCGTCGGGCAGGCGGCCGGCGACGGGCGAGGCGCGCCCGAAGGCCTGCTCGAAGTCGATGAGCCAGGGCAGGCCCCGGTCGTACGCGGCGAGCACGTTGCCGGGATTGACGTCGGAGACGCCGAAGGTGCGGATGAACACGGCGGCCGCCACGCGCTGCTCGCGGTCGAGGGCGTCCTTGTAGTGGGAGGGGGAGGCGTCGAGCTTCTCCATGACCATGTACGACTCCCAGCCTCGCTCGACCGCGAGGGAGGCGGGCGTGCGGAAGTAGCGCCCGAAGAAGCGGCGGGCGAGGCGGCGCAGGGCGACCTCGTTGCGGATGATGTCCCATTGCGCGATCTTGACGACGACGGGCGCCTTGCCCGGCTGGGAGACGGAGAGGATCGTCGTGTTGAGCTTGCCGGGGTCGTCGCCGTGGAGCTTCTGCGGGGATTTGGCGGTCGTCGGGTCCCAGCCGAGGCGCCTGACGACCTCGCCCCCGCTCACGACGGAGTCGTCGAGGCCGGCCGGGCCTTTCGGCGCCGGCCCGAAGACGAGGCGC
>JAMPYD010000368.1 GCA_023700845.1 Elusimicrobiota bacterium
CGCCTGAGAGGCGGCGGGCGGCGGATCGCGGGACCGGAGCGGCTTACGTCCTGGCGGCGGCGGCCGCCGCCCTGCTGATTCTGCGGGGATTGAGGAGAACGGCCAAGTCCTTCGCCGGGCAGTTGAACTCGGCCTTGTCTTCCTTCGCGCACTCGGCGAGCGACTTGTCGAACTCCTTGTCGATCTTGTTGAGCGCGCCTTCCGTCTTCTTGTACTCGATGTCGTCCTTCTTGTTCTCGCCCATCTCCTCGAGCTTGTTCTTCAGCTCCTTGCAGGCGGAGTGATAGAAGGCGAGCTTCTTGGCCAGCTTCTTCTTCCGGGGCTCGAGCTTGGCGTACTTATCCTTCTCGATGATCTTCTTCTTGATCACGACCTCGTCGTACCCGTCCAGCTTGTCCTGGACGCACTTCTCGAACTTCACCTTGCCCTTCAGGAGTTTTCCCTTCTTGCACTTGATCTCGCCCTTGGCGCTGTCCTTGTCGAACTGGACGCGCAGGTCGAGCTCCTGCTCGGCGTTGGCGCCCGCGGCGCCGCCGCACTTGGCGCCGTCGCCGCCGCCCATGCACTTTTCGGCGCCGGCGGGCTCCGTCGCCACCTGCGCGAAAGCGGGTCCGCTCAGGGCGAGGGCGAGCCCGAGTCCGAGTCCGAATCCGAATACGGCGGTCAGCTGTCGAGTCATGATCTCCTCCGGTTCCGGTGGAGTGTAGAAGGGGGAGCGGCTCCCGTCAAGGGGGCTAGGCGCCGACCAGGCGGATCGCGTCGCGGCCCGACTCGCGGACCTCGTCGGGGACGTGCGGCAGGCCCAGCTCGTCGTGCGTGTGCCAGCGGATGTCGTCGCTCTCGTCCGGTCGGTGCGCGTGCGCGCCCGGCTTGGCGCGGAGGTAATAGATGAAGTCGATGTGGTGGTTGTGGCCCGGAATCTCCTCGATCTGCACGCGCTGGGGCTCGTGCAGGGACTCGACGCGGCCGTTGGCCATGACCGGGGCGCGGGGCGGGGTGATGAACTCGGCCTCGAGGCCGGTCTCCTCGAGCACCTCGCGCAGGACGCCCTCGTCCGTCGTCTCGCCCTCCTCGATGTGCCCGCCCGGGGGCAGCCACATCCCGAGCTTCTTGTGCTTGAGGAGCAAGGTCCGGCCGTCCCGGACGAGATAGGCGGTGGCGACGAAGCAGTACCGGCGCGCGGGCTTCACGACGCGGCTTTGTGGTCGGAGGCGAACTTGCGGCGCGCCCCGATGCGCTTCATTTCCTCGGCGGCGCCCGGGTTCTCGCTCAGGACGAACTTGAAGTCGTCGGCGATCAAGGTGAACAGCATCGTCGGCTCGGCGGCGACGACGGAGGCCGTGCGGGGCTCGTCGGAGATCAGCGCGATCTCCCCGAGGAAGTCGCCTTCCCTCAGCGTCGCGATCTTCTTCGAGAGGAAGAGCCACTGCTTCAGGCGGATGTCGACGCTTCCCTTATAGACGATGTAGAACGCGTCGCCCTTCTGGCCCTGGGCGAAGACGGTCTCGCCCTTCTCGTACGAGTAGAGCATGACCGTGGGGAGCACCCGCTCGAGCTGGCCGATCGTGAGCGGCGTGAAGAAATCCACCTTGCGCAGCATGTGCGCGAGCAGGCCCAGCTCGGAGGCGCCGATCTCGAGTTTTTTCATGGGGGGTCACTTTAGCTATTTCCCGGCCGAATTGGACAGGGGATCAGGCGCGGTCGCTGACGTCCCGGATGACCAGGATGGCGCCGGCGGGGGAGCCGTCGGCGGCGCGGATCATGGAGCCGGAGGCGGAGACGCGCACGCCCCCGGGCCGCTGGGGATTGCGCACGACGAGCTCGACGTCCCGCACCGCTTCGCCGGCGAGCGCGCGCCTCAGCGGAAGCTTCTCGAGCGGGCAGGGCGTGACGCCGTCGGGGAGATAGACGCCGTAGATCCGGCCGAACTGCTCCGGGTCGGCCTCGATCATGCCCATGCCGATGATGCGCTCGGCGGCGTGGTTGAACAAGGTGAGGCGCCCGTTCAGATCGGCGGCCACGACGCCGTCGCTGATGCCGTCGATGACGGCCTTCAGCCGGGAGCGCTCGACCTCGACGGCGGCGTCGGCGGACAGGCGCGCGTCCCACTCGCGGTCGAAGAGCCGGAGGACGAATCCGAGCAGGGCCAGCGCGACGAGGCCCCGCAGGAGGACGGCGATCCTCAGGAAGCGGGAGGCCGTCCTCATCCGGTCGACGGACCCCGCCGGCGCGGCGGGCGCGGCCGCCGAGATCGCGTCCGCCTCGGCGACGATGCGGCGCGTCTGGAAGACGGAGACGCCCGAGACGATCACCACGATCGCCGCGGCGGCGAGCAGGCCGGCCCGGACGTTGCGGCGCAGGGCGCGGCGCGCCGGGGTCTCGCGCAGGCGGGCGACCATGCGCGCGTGCTCGTCGGGCGCGCCGCCCCCGGAGCCGGAGGCGGCGAGCTGCTCCTGGACCATGCCGGTCAGGTCGCGCAGGGCCCGGCGCTGCTCGATGTCGAGGTCGCGCGGGACGACGTCGAGCAGGGAGAGCGTGCCCACGACCTCCCCGTCCGGCCCCTGGAGAGGCTGGCCGGCGTAAAAGCGGATCTTGGGGCCGCCCGCGACCAGCGGATGGGCCGCGAACATCGGATCCTTCGAGGCGTCCGGGACGAGCATCAGGCCGTCGCCGGCCAAGGTGCCCTCGCAGAAGGAGCCGTTGCGCGGCATCTCGGCCTCCGCGAGGCCCGCGCGGGACTTGAACCACACGCGCTTCTCGTCGATGAGGGAGATCAGCGCGATCGGCACGCCGAAGGTGCGCTGGGCCAGCCGTGTGATCCGGTCGAAGCGTTCCTCGGGCGGCGTGTCGAGCAGGCCGAGCGCCCGCACCGAGGCCAGGCGCCGCTCTTCGTTGGAATCCACGGCGCTATTATCCCTTATTCCGCCGCCGGCCATAGGCGCTTGCCGAGCTTCGCCCGCCAGTCGGCGGTCAGCAGGGGGTGCTCGAGCGCGGGCCGCGCCTTCTCGGGCGTGATCTGCGGGTCGAAGTACAGGCGGGCGAGCTCGAGCACGGGGAAGCGGATCGCGTGCTCCGAGACCTTCTCGAACGAGTCGCCCCGGCGGACCCGGCCGGGCCTCGAGACGCGGAAGTAGACGCCGAGGCGCAGGCTTTGCGCGAAGCGCTTGACCATGCCCGGGTCGTCGAAGCGCAGGCCGAGCTTCGCGCAGGGCAGGCGCGGCTGGACCGCGGTCAGCAGGGCCGAGCCCGCGAGGTAGGCGTCCCCGAGGCAGGCGTCCTCGTCGTCGAAGCCCGCGACGGTCAGGTTCTCGC
>JAMPYD010000369.1 GCA_023700845.1 Elusimicrobiota bacterium
ACCGCGTAGATGTGCGGCAGGTACGCGGCCAGGCGCGACCAGGACCGGCCCTCGTCGCGGCTGCCCCAGACCTCGCCGTGCGTCGCGCCGAAATAGAGGCCGACCGGATCGCGGCCGTCGGCCGCCATCGCCTGGCGCTTGACCGTGAACCAAGCGTTGGACCGGGGAAGGCCGCGGTCCTGACGCTTCCAGGACTTGCCCGCGTCCTTCGTCGCGTACACCGCGGGCTTGCCGTCCGGGCTCGTGCGCGGCCAGGCCTGCGTGCCGTCCATCGGGAACACCCAGGCCGCGTCGGGATCCCGCGGGTGCACGACGATCGGGAAGCCGATGTCGCCGACCGTCTTGGGCATGTTGCGGCCGATCCGCACCCATTCCTCGGAAGGGCGGTCGAGCCGGTAGATGCCGCAGTGGTTCTGCTGGTACAGACGGTCCGGGTTCGCCGGGTGCAGGCGCACGCAATGCGGGTCGTGCACGCGCGGGTCTTCCTTGCCGAAGCCCTCGACGACGTCGAGGCCCTTGATCAGGTGCCGCCAGGTCGCGCCGCCGTCGGTCGTCTCCATGACGCCGCCGCTCGAGAACCCCATGTAGATGTGGTTCTTGTCGCGCGGGTCGATGTTGATCGAGTGGGTCTTGGGGCCGTCGGGCGTCGGGTCGCCGCCGGTCCAATCGCCCCGCTTCGGGTTCTCGTTGAAGCCGTCGACGCCCTTCCAGGTCCTGCCGCCGTCCTCGGTGCGGAACAGGCCGTGCGGCGAGGTGCCCGCCAGCCACACGCCGGGCTCGGACGCGTGCCCGGGCGTCAGCCAGAACACATGGTCGACGACGCGGCCCTTCTCGCCCTCGGGCGCCTTGCGGAACGCCGGCGGCTTCTCCGACTCCTTCCAGGACCGGCCCGCGTCCGTCGAGCGGTACACCGTCGGGCCCAGGTGACCGGTGCGCGCGGCGATCAGGATCGTCCTGGGGTCGCGCGGGTCCTGCACCATGTGGTGGACCATGTTCCCGAGGAACAAGGGCTCGGAGGTCTTCCAATTCCGGCGGGAGGCGTCGCCTCTCAGGATGAAGGCGCCCTTGCGCGTCGCGACGAGGACGGCGGGGACTCCGGCGGCGGGACGGCGGGATTTCGTCGGGGTTCTTTTCATGGGTTCTCCGATGGGTCTCGGATTGTACGGATTTCCCCCCGCCCGCTCAATATCCGGCGTGTGACGCGGCGTCCTCGCGCGCGAACCAGACGGTCGAAGCCGCGGCGGCGACGGCCGTCGCCATCAGCAGGATCAGCATGTTCTGCCAGCCTCCCGGCCGGTCGATGATCGCCCCGCCGGCGAACTGATAGAGCATCGCCGCGGCGTAGCCGGCGGCGTCGATCAGCCCGATCAGGACGCCGCAATGCCTGCCGCCGTGCTCGATCGAGAACACGCTCATGGGAAGATAGTAGGACGGCGCCACGGTCAGGCCGTAGACGAAGAGCACGACGACGGTGGCCATGAACGCCGCCGCCGGCGCGGGCGGAACCCGGCCCATCGCGAACAGCGCCGCGAGGCACAGCGCCGAGACCGCGAGCATCCCTCCGAGCAGCGGCGCGCGTCCCTTCCGGGAGACGCGGTCATAAAGCCAGCCGCCGGCGAGGAGCGCCGCGAGGCAGCCGGCCGGGAACACCGACGACGCCGTCGCGGCCTGCGCCGGGGAGATCGCCAAGGTCTCCTTCAAATACAGGGGCAGGAAGCCGATGACCTCCATCAGCACCGTCGTGCACATGATGCTCACGCACATCAGCCAGACCCGGCCGCTGCGCGCGAAATACAGGAGCGCCGCCCCGAGGCCCGCGGCGTCCAAGGGATGGGCCTGCGCCGGGACGCCCGGGGCGGCCTCGGGCGGGGGCAGGCCCGCGTCGGCCGGGCCGCCCTTCAGGAAGGCGAAGATGATCGCCCCGACGGCGACGGTCATCGTCCCCGCCGCGAGGAAGACGGCGGGCCAAGGCGCCCGCGCGAGCAAGGCGCCGAGCAGCAAGGTGGAGAGGACCGAGCTCAGGCGCGAGCTGGTCGAGATCACGCCCCAGACCTTCCCGTACCGGTCGGGCTCGTACCAGGCCGCGATCAGCTTGGACATCGCCGGCCAGCCGGCGGCGGCGGCGAGCAGCATCGTGAAATTCAGAAAGCAGTAGAACGCGAAGCCGCCGGCGATCGAAAAGGCGAAGGCCGCCGCGGTCGTGACCGACAGCGCCAGCAGGAAGACCTTGCGCCCGCCGAGCCGGTCGGCGACCGCGCCGCTGAGCAGCTTTCCGGTCACCATGCCGGCCGTGCCCCAGCCCAGGATCGCGCCGAACATCGTCTTGGTCAGGCCGAGCGCGGGATCGTCGACCATCGCCGGGCTCGCGACGTAGATCGCGGTGCGGCACAGGATGAAGCCCATGTACCCGAGGTACATGCAGCCGAGGATGATCAGCTCCCACCGCAGACGCCGGCTCTCCGTGTCGTGTCCCATCGCGCGTGGGGCGATTCTATGAAATAGAAAGCGGTCCTTCGCCGTGATGGCCGTTGTGCTGCAGCGCATCGACTCGAATGGTCTGGCGTCCGCGGCTGATAAAGCCCCTCGTCGTGATCGCGGCCGGAATCCTGGGCGCCTGCGCCGAGCCCCAACTGCGCGGCACTCCCTTTTACGCGGACGACCGTCCCGCCCGGGCGGACCGGATCAACCTGTGGCCCCTCGCCTACCACGACTCTCCGGACTGGTCCGTCCTTTGGCCGCTCGTCGAGCGCACCGACGACCATTTCGCCGTCCGTCCGTTCTATTCGGTCTACAAGCGGGACAAGCCGTCCCAGCAGCACAACGTGCTCTGGCCCCTGGCGCAGTTCGATCGGGACGCCGGCCGGAACCGCGTTTTCCCCTTCTTTTGGGGCCGGAAGAGCGACGGCACCTCCTACCGCGCTCTCTTCCCCGAGTTCTACTGGTCCGCCGACCGGAAGGTCCTCTTTCCTCTGTTCTGGTCCCGAGAGGGATTCGTCCTTTTCCCGGTCTACTGGCGCAAGAAAAACGAGCTGACCGCCGTCGTCCCCGTCTGGTCCGAGCGCCGCTTCCCGCGGGGCAAGAGCGTCCACGTCTTGTGGCCCGTCTTCAACCTGCGCGCCGGCGAGCCCGTCGCGGGCTGGCGCCTGTGGCCTTTGTACGGCCGCTACGATTGGGCCGGCTCGCCGCGATCATACCGCTTCGCCCTGTGGCCCCTGGTCAACCGTTGGGAGCGCGACGGGCGGGTCCTTCGCTCGGTGCTCCCATTTTATCTCGCGGACGGGACGTCCGCCGAAGGCTGGCGGGTCTGGCC
>JAMPYD010000370.1 GCA_023700845.1 Elusimicrobiota bacterium
ACGAGGACGCGGGCGCCGGGGTGATCACCTCGTCGAGGGCGGACGCCGGTGACGGGGCCTGCGCCGCCGCCGGAGCGGCGGCGGATTTGGCGGCCGGCGCCGCGGCCGCGACCGCGGCCGGGGCGGCGGGCGCGGCGCGGCGAACCGACGGCCCCCCGAGGATCGAGACCACGCAGGCGACGCCGCCGATCGCGGCGAACATCTGGAACCAGGTGTCCTTGAGCAGCCTTTTCTTCACGGCCGCTCCTTCGCCAGGCCCAGGACCGCGCCGCCGGTGGCGGGGTCGTAGCCGAGGCTCACGGCGCTGCGCCCGCCCTGGCGCGCCTCCTCGAGCAGGGGATCCATCAGGCGGCGCAGGCAGCGGGTGAGCTGGCGCACGCCGTACTCCCCGAACTCGGCGTTGAGCGCGACCGCGCGCGCGAGCAGCTCGGGCGAGAGGTAGCTGACGACGATGCCCTGCTCGCGCCACTGCTTGGCGATCTGCAGGCAGGCGATCTCGGCGATGTGCAGCGGCGCCAGCGCGTCCATCAGCACGATCTCGCTGAAGCGCGCGAGGAAGGCCTTCTCGAAGCCGGCGTCCTTGATCAGCGCGTCGCGGGCCTTCGCCGCGAACGTCTCGGGGTCGTCGTTCTTCAGCGCGCGCAGGCGCTCGGCGCCCGCGTTGCACGTCGCGAAGAACACGCAGCCGCTGAAATCGACCATCTTCGAGCTGGACCGGTCCCGCACGCGCCCGCCGTCGAGCGCCTCGAACAGGCCGTGCAGCACGTCGGGGTGGCACTTGTCGATCTCGTCGAGCAGCACGACCCGGTACGGGTCCTCGAGCAGGGCCCCGGTCAGCGAGCCCGTCTCCGCGCCGCCCGCGGCGCCGAGCAGGCCCTGCAGGTCGTGCGGATCCTTGAACTGGTTCATGCGCAGGATCACCGGCTCCTTCTCCGGCCACAGCGCCATCGCCGTCATCTGCGCCAGGAAGGTCTTGCCGGTGCCCGTCGGCCCCACGAGCAGAAACGAGCCCAGGCTGCGCCCGGGCCGCGCCAGCTCCAGGCCGCGCTGGACCGAGTGCACGATCAGGTCCACCGCCGGGTCCTGGCCGCGCACGTTCTCCTTGATCCAGCTGCCGTAGTCGCGCAGGCGCATCCTGCGCAGG
Source organism: Elusimicrobiota bacterium (assembly GCA_023700845.1). Lineage (GTDB taxonomy): Bacteria > Elusimicrobiota > Elusimicrobia > UBA1565 > UBA9628 > GWA2-66-18. Next base: position 1,145 of record JAMPYD010000370.1, read on the forward strand.
ACCTCGTGGTCGACGAGGCCCTCGCCGCGCGCGGCCGCGTCCTCGCTCTGGACCGCCCACAGCCGGTAGATCATGCCGATCCCGGCGAGCGCGAAGACCCAGGGCAGGAACTCCGGCGCGCGCTGCTTCACCGAGATCAGCGCGCCGCCGATGGCCATCACGGCCATCAGGACGAACAGAGGATGGGTGTTGCTCGATTTCACTTGTAGTCGATGGTCCAGCTGTCGCTTTCGCCGACGGCCATGTTGCGCGAGACGATCGTCCCCGCCGAGGTCTGCAGGCCGAGAGTGATGCCTCCGGTTCCGTCGCGCACGGCGGTGACGGTGATCCGGTGCGACTCGCCCTTCTTGAGCGGAATCTCGAGCGTGGCCCCGGCGTGGCTCAGCGACAGGTACGACATGGGCACCCCGTCGATCGAGATCTGCACCACGTCGCCGTCCTGGGCCACGTCGTCGATGAGCCGCATCGAGAAGATCGAGTAGCCGTCGGAGCGCACGGCCTCCCGCCCCCGGGCCGTGAGGACGGACTGCGGCGCCGCGGCCGCGGGCGAGATCAGCTCCGGAGGCGCCACGGGAAGCGGCGAGGAGGGCCGGTTCTCCGGCGCCGCGGCCGGCGCGGCCGGAACCGCCGGAGCGGCCGTGTTCTCCGGGACCACCGGCGGCGCTTGAGCCTGGTCGGCGGGCGCAGCCGGGGCGCCGGTGCCCATCGTCGTCGCGGCGGGGTCCCGCGCGCCCTCGTCGGCGGGCGCCGGGGACTGGCGCACGCGCTCGGTCGCCGCGGCGCTGATGTCGGCGTCGGTGACGACGAGAACCTTCTCCTCCGCCGCGGCGGCGGCGACGACGGGCGGCGGCCCCGCGGGCTGACGGTAATGGATGGCGGTCCCGGCCAGGGCCCCGGCCGCGACCAAGGCGGCGAGGATCAGAATCCCCCGTCCCTTCTTGGGCTGTCCCGGAAGCGGGATATAGGCCTGGCCGCGGGAGGGGTCGAGCCCCTGAGGGGCGGAGGACGCCTTGGGGGCGGCGTCGGCCTGGGATTTCTGCGGCTCGGGAGAGGGCTGTTCGCTCATAGGCGCTCCGGGACGCCATAGTATTGAGGAAGGTCCCGGCCTTGTCAACGCCTGATTCCGACCGCCCTCAACGGCGACGGACTATCCTTGAGGATAGTCCGCCGCGGTCCGGGAGCTAGATCTCCTTGAAGGCTTCCGACGCCGCGCCGATGGCGAAGTTGAGGTCCTTCTCGGTGTGCGCGTAGGAGACGAAGGCCGCCTCCCACTGCGCCGGCGGCAGGTACACGCCGCGCTTGATCATGCCGTGGAAGTAGCGCCCGTAGGCGGCCTTGTCGGCCTTCATCGCCGAGGCGTAGTCGGTCACCTCGCCCTCGAGGAAGAACGGGGTGAACATCGAGCCGATGGACTGTATGCGCAGGGGCACGCCCGCGCGCAGCGACACGCGCCGCAGGCCCTCGCACATGTAGTCGGCGAGCTGGGCCATGCGCTTGTAGGGCGACTCGTCGCGCAGGAGGTCGAGCATCGCCGTGCCGGCCGCGACCGCGACCGGGTTGCCCGACAAGGTTCCGGCCTGGTAGGCCGGACCCTCGGGGGAGATCACCGACATGACGTCGCGCCGCCCGCCGTAGGCGCCCATCGGCATGCCGCCGCCGATGATCTTGCCGAGCACGGTGAGGTCGGGCTTGATCTTGTAGAGGGTCTGCGCGCCGCCGTAGCAGACTCGAAATCCCGTGATGACTTCGTCGAAAATGAGTAATGCCTTTTCTCTCTTCGTGATCCGCCGCAGGCCTTCCAGGAAGCCCTTCGCCGGGAAGACGACTCCCATGTTGGCCGGAACCGGCTCGACGAAGATGGCGGCAATTTTGCCTTTGTTTTTCTTAAACGCGTTCTCAACCGCCTTCAGATCGTTGAACGGGACCACGATGGTCGTCGCCGCAAAAGACTTGGGCACCCCCGCGGAGTCCGGCACGCCCAAGGTCGTCGCGCCGGACCCGGCGGCGACCAGCAGGCTGTCGAAGTGACCGTGATAACAACCCGAAAATTTGATGATCAGATCACGACCGGTAAATGCGCGCGCCGCGCGCGCCGCGCTCATGCCCGCCTCGGTCCCGGAGCTGGTCATGCGCAGAAGCTCGATCGACGGGAGCGCCTTCT
>JAMPYD010000010.1 GCA_023700845.1 Elusimicrobiota bacterium
CGGTGTAGTACGGCGGCGCGTGGCAGGTCGCGCACTTGGCCTTGCCGAAGAACAGAGCCTGGCCTCGCAGCTCGGCGGGGGTGGCCTTGGCCGCGATCAGCTTCCCGTCGACGCCGAGCTTCGGGGCGGGCGGAAAATCGAGCAGCTCCTGGAGCTCCGCCATGTGGTGGACCTGCGATTGGCGGTCGGGGACGTTGACCCCCTTCTTCGCCGCGAGCGCGATGTCCCCGTCGAAGTAGGCGGCGCGCTGCTCGAACTCGGTGAAATCCTCGACGCTCTTGAGCGCGCGCTGGGAGCCGAACAGGCGCTGGACGTTCACGCCGCGCAGCGCCGGCGTCTCGATGCGGTGGCGGAACTCCTGCGGGCGGATGTCGCCGACGAGATGCGTCGCGCCGTTGGCGCCGCCGTTGGCGTGGCAGTCGAAGCAGGCCACGCCGAGGCTCGGGCGGTCGACGCGCCGGTCGTCGGTCGCGTTGAACTGCTGCTGGGGAAACGGCGTGAGCAGCAGGCGCAGGCCGTCGAGCTGCTTCGGGTTCAGCGCCCCGTCCAGCAGCTCGTAGTAGTTGTCGAGCGTGACCAGCCGGCCCTTCGACACGTCGCCGAGGTCGGGCCGCGTGGTCAGGAACATCGCCGGCGGGAATTCGGGAAGGAAGTGCTCGGGGATGTCGAAGTCGAGGTCGAAGCGCTCGAGGACGCGTCCTTCCTGCTTCCGGGTCTCGTCGATCTGCATGCGCGGAAACAGCATGCCGCCCTCGGGATGGTTCGGATGGGGCAGGGGCATGAAGCCCTCCGGGAAGGCGCCGCGGCGGCGGATATCCTCGGGCGTCGACTTCGCGAGGTCCTCCCAGGTGACGCCCGCGGGCAGCTTCGCGCGCACGCCCTGCTGGAGCTTCTTGCCGCGGAACATGGCGGCGTCCTTCGCGGGCGAGTTCGACAGGTCGTAGCGCCGGTTGAGCAGGGCGCTTTGGCCCTCGTTGAATTCCTTGCGGCGCTCGGCGAACCAGCGCTTGGTCTCGGCGAAGCCCTTCAGGCCCTTGGGCGTCGCGGGGTCGTCGTCGACGGCGGCGAGGGCGGACGGGGCGAGAAGGAGGGCGAGCAGTAGGTGTCTCATGCGCGAAGAATAGACAAGGCGACCGGGCGCAGTCCACGACGGATAAGTCAGCCGTTTATGACGGGGGAGCGACTATTTGCGCAGCGCGACGGTGAAGCGCCGCGGCGTGGAGCCGACGGGGGAGCCGTCGCGGTTCTGGCCGCGCGCGACGAGGATGTGCTCGCCGTTGCCGTAGCCGGCCCAGTCGTACCACCAGTAGCCGCAGGCGCGGCGGCAGGCCCGCCACGGTCCCCGGTCGACCGAGACCTCGAGCGATCCCAGCGTCTCCGGCCCGTCGACGCGGAAGGTGTAGATCGCGGACGTCACGATCTGGTCCTGCTGCGGGTGGTCGATCTCTAAGGTGGCCATGGGCAAGGACAGCACGCTCACGCCCTATTCATACTATAACGCGCCCGGAGAGGCCAGCGTTAATTCGCCGGGAGGCCCGGGTATTTTACAGGTGGGTCGACATGATCGAGTTCGGCCCGTGATGGTCGCCCGCCGGCGGCTTGGCGTGCGCGGGCGGCGCCGGCCGGTCGGGCGGCGGCGGCGTGCTCCGGGACTCCTTGCTGAAGGACAGGAAGGGCGCGGCGAGGCGCAGCAGGCCCATCACGCCGGTCGCGATCGCGGCGATCGTCAGCGAGGTCGCGATCGAGATGTCCTTGAGGACGAAGCCGTAGACGTAGGTCGAGACGATCGCGGCGGCGATGCCGAGTAGGGACTGCGCGGCCAGGATCTTGTTGACGTCCTCGTCCTTGTGCGTGCCGAGGTTCTTCTGGTACAGGCCCGAGATCGCGATGCCGATGAACCCGACGGCCAGCGACTGCAGGCCATACAGCGCGACGGCGCCGAGCATCGTCGGCGTGTTGATCATCAGGAGGAACAGGGGGGCTTCCAGCGCGGCCAGGACGAAGAACGGGATCGTCAGGGCCTCGTCGGTCTTGAAGCCGAATTTCTGGAAGAGCTTCGTGAGCGGCTTGATGAGCAGCGAGGCGACGATGGAGCCCACGCTCGCCATCACCATCATCATCGCGAAGTTGCCCATCGGCGTGGCGGTCAGCGACTTGAGGAACCAGCCGAGGACGGGGACGTTCATGATCGCGCCGACCGAGCCCGGGTTGCTGGCGACGAGGCCCTCGATGTACTCGGGGAGGACGTTGAAGACCAGGGGGTCGGAGAACAGGGACGTCACCATCGACATCAGAAGAAGCGTGCGCAGGAAGCGGTCCTTGAACACGAGCTTCGTGCCGTCCTTGATCGACAGCCATAGGCTCTTGAGCGTGCCGCCGACCCCCTTCGGGGCGGGGGCCTCCGCGGCCGCTTCGCCGGGCTTCCCGGCGAGGTCGGCCTTCTTGGCGCCGCCGATCAGCTTGATCGAGGCGTACACCAAGGCGGCCAGCGCGATGGCGCCGGCGTAGATCGAGTAGATCACGGCGCCGCCGACGCCGGTCTTGCCCATCACCGGGCCGATCTGGGCGATCTGGCCGGCGATGACGGGGGCGATGATCGCGAAGATCGCGGCGATGAAGGTCAGGATCGAGTTGGCCTTCGTGCGCTCCTCGCTCGTGACGGTCGAGTCGCCCATGATGCGCGTCGTCGCCGCGCCCTCGAAGGTCACCGCGATGCCCTGGAAGAAGGACTGGAGGGCGACGAGGCCGAGGAAGGTCCAGAGCGCGCCCGTCACGCTGAGCAGGCCCGTCGCGAAGAAGAGCCCCGCGACGCCCGCGAGCATGGCGGCGCGGCCGAGCATCGAGCGCACGAGCCATTTCTTGGGGCCGTCGTTGTCGATCCCGCGCGTGAAGAGGGGGATCGTCGCGTAGCTGACGCCCTGCGCGACCCAGTGCGCGATGCGCGCCAGGGAGCGGTTGGAGCGGATCATCGACTTGAGGGTCTCTTCGTTGGCGGCGCGGGCGTCGTGGTTCTCGGTGAGGGAATTGCGCGTGATCGCGGAGATCAGGTAGGGAAGGCCGACGACGTACATCTGATAGCCGAAGAGGAAGATGCTGTAGCCGCCGACGTAGCGCCAGAAGGCCTTGTTGCGCTCGGGGTCCTTGAAAACCTGGGTGATGCCGGCTTTCGGCGCGGGGGGAACGGCCTTCTCGCCGGCGGCGGGCGCGGATTCCGTGGCCGTGCCGAGGGGTTTCGAGGAAAGGCCGGAGGGCGCGAGCGCGCCCATGCGGCCGGAGACGGGGGCGAGGGAGGAGTCGGAGCGGGACGGCGTCGCGAGGGGTTCGGAGACGAGGGCGGAGAATTGGGTCGAGGCTTTGGAGCTGGCCGAATCGCCTGACGCCTTGGACAGACCCTCGACGGCCTTCGACGCGGCGAGTTGGACTGAAGCTAACGCCGCGGCCGTGGCTTGAACGGGCTTCGGGGCGGCCGCTGACTTGGAGGCGGGAACGGGTTTTACGGCGACGGCGTTGACGGCAAAGGCGTTAACGGCAACGGATGGAGCGGCGCTCAGGGAGACCGGCTGCGCGTTGGGAACGACGGAAGGGGCGGATAAAGACGGAGACAACGACAGCGACGTGTTTGGGATCGTGCCGAAGACCGGCGTTCCGGGGAGAGAGGGGTTGGAGCTTGCGCCTGCGGCGCTGACGGCTGATGGGCCGGCGGCGGAGGGAACGGAAACGTTTATCGATCGGACTTGGGCGAGGGCGGGCGCGGAGCCCAGGGTCATGGACAGGAGGAGGGAGATAGACTGTCGCATGAGCTTCATGCCCAGATTATAGTCACCTCAACGGAAACTAGAAGGAGACATTTGGCCCTATTTTGACCGGGTCCGAAGGCCCACGGAACTTTTGTCGCTTGCGGCCCGACTGTTTCCGGAAACAGCGCGATCTAGGCGGTGAGCTTGAGGATGGCGTCTTTCGCGTCGGGAAACCGCGCGAGCAAGGTCGCGCGCGGACCCAGGTCGAAGTCGTCGAAGTCGAAGCCGGGGGCGACCGTGCAGCCGACGAAGCAGAAGCCGGCGCCGGGCTCGGGCGCGGCGCCGAACCAGTGGCGGGCGGGCACGACGTGCTGGAGGCGCTGGCCGCTTTTGTGGTCGGGGCCGAGGACGACCTCCGTGACGGCGCCTTCCGGGGAGATCTGGGTCAGGCGCAGCGCGCCGCCGAGGTGGAAGTGCCACAGCTCGTCGGACTTGATGCGGTGGAGGAGGGACTTCTCCCCTTCCGGCAAAAGGAACAGGATTCCCGTGGAGATCGGGCGGGAGGCGCCGCCGCGCGTGGTCATCTTCTCCGCGCTGCGGTAGGTTTCCTTGTAGTACCCGCCCTCGGGATGGGGAGCGAGGCCGTACGCCTCGATGAGCTCCTTTTTCAACAGCCGATCGCGCGGGAAATCACGAGGCGCTGGATCTCCGACGTGCCCTCGCCGATCTGAAGGAGGCGCTGGTCGCGGTAGAAGCGCTCGACGTCGAACTCCTTCATGAGGCCGTAGCCGCCGTGGATCTGCACGGCCTCGTTGGCGACCCACTGGGCGACCTCGGAGCAGTAGAGCTTGGCCATGGCCGACTCCATGCCGAACGGCTTCTTCTGGTCCCTGAGCCAGCAGGCCTTGTACAGGAAGACGCGCGCGTGCTCGATCTTCATCGCCATGTCGGCGAGCTTGAAGGAGATCGCCTGGAAGCGGGACAGCGGCTTGCCGAACTGGACGCGCTTCTGCGCGTAGGCGAGCGCGGCCTCGTAGGCGCCCTGCGCGCAGCCGAGGCCCATCGCGGCGATGGACAGGCGGCCGGAGTCGAGCGTCTTGAGCATCTGGCGGGAGCCGGTGCCGCGCTTGCCGAGGATCGCCGAGTCGGGAACCTTCACGTTGGCGAAGTAGAGCTCGGCCGTGTCCGAGGCGCGCCACATCAGCTTCTTGTGCATGCGCTTGGACGTGAAGCCGGGCGTGCCCTTGGGCACGATGAAGCAGGTGAACTCGGGGTCGCCGTTCTCGTTGCGGTTCGACACCGCCTGGACGATGACGCCGCCGGTCAGCTCGTTGGAGCCGTTGGTGATGAAGATCTTCGAGCCGTTGATCGTCCAGGTCCCGTCGGGGTTCTGCTCGGCCTTCGTGCGCGAGCCGCGCGAGTCGGAGCCGGCGTCGGGTTCTGTAAGACCGAATGCGAATAACAGCTCCCCCGCCGCCAGGCGGGGGAGCCATTCCTTCTTTTGGGCCTCGGTGCCGAAGTAGAGCAGGGGGGCGACGCCGAGCGAGACGCCGGCGGCGACCGTGGCCGCCTGCGAGCCGTCCACGCGGGCGAGCTCCTCGACGGCGATGCAGTAGGAGGTGTAGTCGAGCCCCGAGCCGCCGTACTCCTCGGGGACGATGAGCCCGAACACGCCGAGCGCTCCCATCTGCCGCGTCAGGTCGGCGGAAAACTCCTCGTTTTCATCGAGGTCGTGGGCGAGGGGCTTGATCTTGGCCTCCGCGAATTTGCGGACCGTGTCGCGGATGTCCTTCTGGGCGTCGCTGAGCTCGAAATCCATTTGATTTTCTCCGTGAAACGCATTGTAGCCGATTTTGTAGGATAGCCGCGTCATGAAGCAAGGCGCGCACCCGCACGAAAAGCCCCATCACCCGCACTGGCCTCTCGAGACCTTGCTTTTCGCGTTCGTTTTCGCGCTCGGCTGGCGCTCGGTGCACGCGCCCGAGACCTGGATCCACCTGAAGACCGGCGCGAAGATCCTCGCCGAGCACGTCCTGCCCCGGACCGACCCGTTCGGCTACGGCTCCTCGGGCGGCGCCTGGACGACGGACTCCTGGCTGTTCGACGCCGTCGCGGCCCAGCTCGACGCGCTCGGCGGCGTGAAGGCCGTCGTGTTCCTGAAGAGCCTCGCCGCGGCGGCCGCCTTCGCGCTCCTGCTGCCGATCAACCACGGCAGCCCGCTCGCGGCGGCGTCCCTGCTGGCCCTCGGCGCCTGCGCCGGCTGGGCCGGCCTCGTCGAGACGCCGGCGGTCTTCGACCTCCTGTATTTCGCGCTGTTCATCCGCCTTCTTCGGCCCCGCCACCGCTTCCAGTGGTGGCAGGGGGCGGCCGCCGCCGCGCTGACGGCGCTGTGGGCCAACACCCACGGCGCGTCCGCCCTGCTGGCGCTGTGGCTCGTCGGGCTCAAGGTGTTCAAGGCGTCCCTGCGCACCACCGCGCGGGAGCGTCTCGGCTATTGGGCGACGCTCGGCGCCTGCATCCTCACGCTGTCCTGGAATCCGCTCGGCTGGTCCGTCCTCGGCCGGACGTTCGCGGACGCGATCGCCGTTCCCGGCGGCTGGCCGGCGGACTGGATTTCCCTGTATGCGCTGTTCGCGGCCGCGGGGCTGGCCTCGTCGTGGTACACCCTCCAGCAGGAATTCGTCACGACGGTGGCCGCCGCGGCCATCATCGCCCTTTCGCTCGTCCTTCCCGGACTGCGCCCGCTGGCGATCCTCGCGGCGTGCCCCGTGATCGCCCTGGCGCTCGGGCATTGGCTCAAGCCCCGGTCCGACACCTGGCCCCGGGTGATGCGCTGGGCTGTGTTCGCCGGGTTCCTCCTCGCGGGCTACCATCACTTCGTGGCGGCTCCGCTGTCGCGCGCGCGCGGCTACGGCGCGCCGGCGCTTTCGGGAGCGGCGCACTACCTGCAGTCGAACGGCGTCCACGGGCGCATGTTCAACGAGCCCGACACGGGCGCCGAGCTCATCGGCCTGACCGACCGGCCCGTTTTCGTGGACGCGCGCCCGGGCGTGTATCCGGCGTCGTTCCGGCGCGAGGCCGCGGCCTGGCCGATCCTGTTCCGCCAGCTCGACGCGGTGTACCGGTTCGATTACGCGGTGATGCACAATCATCGCGCGGGCGCGCCCGCGCGCGTCATCGACGAGGATCCGAACTGGGTCCTGGGCTACGCCGACGACCGGGCGCTGGTCTACCTGAAGAAGGTCGGCGAGAACGCCCTGCTCGTGCCGCGGGAGCGGCGTCTGATCGCCCCCAACCGGATGTGGCCGGACGGCCTCGACCCGCTCCTCGCCGACAAGCGCAAGGCGGGCAAGGCTCTCGAGGAGCTCGACCGCTGGCTCGTCCAGGCCCCGGACTCCGTGCAGGCCCTGATCTGGAAGGCCTACGCGCTGGGCCGGCTCGGCCTGGCCGACAAGGCCGACCGCCACCTCGACCTCGCGCGCGAACGGCCCCGCCTGCGCCGCGATCCGGAGCTCAACGCCGCCTACGCGTTCGCGCTCGAGGCCCGCGGGCGGGGGCCGGAGGCCCGGGACGCCTACCGCTCCGCCCTCGAGGCGGCCCAGCGCCTCGGCCAGCCGCGCGTGGAAGCGGAAATCCTTCCGCGCCTGGCCGCCCTGCAGCGCCGGCTCGGCGACGAGACCGCGGCCCGCGAGGCCGAGGCCCGGGCCAAGGCCCTGCCCGCGCCGGTCGAGGCCGAGGAATGACCTGGACAACATGTCCCGGTCCTGTTATACTCGAAACTCCATAAGAGGATGAAAAAAACGCTCCTGCCTCGCCTGTTCGCGGTACTCCTCCTGGCGCTCGCCGCCGGCTGCAACCCGCCCAAGTACGCGGCCTACGAATCGATCAACAAGGATTTCACCGCCTCCGTCCCGTGGGGCTGGCAGGTGATGACCGACCAGCAGGACAACGATTTCTCCCAGGCGACCTTCATCGGCCCCTTCGATCCCGATTTCTACCTCGGCGCGCCGAGCTTCAGCGTGCGCTGGTATCGCCGCTACCGGCCGCACCGCCTGACCGACGGCCGCCTCGAGATGTACTCCGGGGCCGACGACTTCATCAAGCAGGCGCTGGCCCAGGTTTACGGCCCGGAGTATTTCCTGCTCACGCTCGAGGGCAAGGCCTCCTACGAAAACACGAAGGGAACCGAGATCATCCCGGAGATCACGCTCAAGCAATCCGGCCTGAAGGCCAAGGCTTTTACCGTCGAATCCGCCACGCCCGCCCCGGAAGCCAACAAGTGGGGGATCAGCGCCCAGGCGGGGACCGACAGGCCGTTCGTCCTGCGCAAGCACGCCTACGTCCTCGTCCCCGTCGAGGACGGCTTTTACGTGCTCACCTATCCCGCGACGGAGCGGGGCTACCAGACCTATCTGGACAAATTCGCCGGGCTGATGGGCTCCTTCATGCCGCGCACCGCCGGCCCCGGAGGGGCGAAGATCCGGGTCCCCGGTCCCAAAGCCTCCTGACCCCTGGCCCGTACGCGGGCCCTGTGCTACACTGAAATTATGCCGTCCGCCGAGAAGCCCCGCCTTTCCACCCGTGACATCCGCCTTGCCGCGACGATCCGCGCCAAGCCGGAGCTCGTCTACCGCAGCCTGACCTCGGCGCGCGAGCTGACGCGCTGGTGGGTGCTCGGCGCCGAGACCGACGCCCGCAACGCCGGGCGCCTGCGCATGATCTGGCCGGTCCGCCGCGCCAAGGACGGCGTCCGCTGCCCCGGCTTCGGCGAGCGCGTGGGCGTCTTCGTCGACCTCGAGCCGGCGCGCAAGGTCGCCTGGCTGTGGAAGCCGGCCCGCGGCGAGAAGGGCGTGCCGGCCCTCGCCTCGATCTTCATCCTGCCCGCCCGCGGCGGCAAAAGCGAGGTGACCTTGCTCCATTCCGGCTTTCCCTCGGCGGCGAGCGCCGACGCCGTCTACGGCCGCTACGCGCGCGCCTGGGAGGACGGCCTCGCCAAGCTCAAGCTCTACCTCGAGAAGGGCCGCACCTGCAAGCTCGAGTGCCTCGACCTCGAGGCCGTGCGAATATTGACCGCGAGGACCCGGGCATGAGCGTCCTGACGCTTCTGCTGGCGGTCGTCTCGGGCGCGGCCGTCGCGGCCGTCATCTTCTATCTCGTCTTCTTCTCCGCCCGCAAGAACGAGGACGCCGGCCGCGTGCAGATGCGGGAGGACTTCCGCGCCCTGCTCGAGCTGGCCGAGCAGAAGTTCGAGACGGAGCGGGTCAGGCAGAAGGGCGAGCTCGAGGAGAAGAAGATCGCCGTCGAGAACACCGTCGACAAGCTGTCCGAGCGCCTGAAGAACTACGAGGAGCTCGTCCGCAAGTTCGAGGCCGACCGGGCGACGAAGTACGGCTCCCTCGAGAAGGGCCTCAAGGACGCGACCGAGCAGACCGCCAAGCTCGCCTCCTCGACCGAAGGGCTGCGCGCGCTGATGGACAACTCCCGCGCCCGCGGCCAGTGGGGCGAGCGCATGGCCGACGACATCCTGCGCGCCTCCGGGCTCCAGGACGGGGTCCAATACCGCAAGAACCGCGCCCTCGACACCGCGGCGACGCGCCCCGACTTCACCTTCCTGCTCCCCGAGGGCAAGAAGCTCAACATGGACGTGAAGTTCCCGCTCGACAACTGGCTGAAGATGCTGCACGCCGAAGGCGAAGATGATCGAGCCAAGCTTAAGAAGGACTTCGAACGAGACGTTAAGAACCGGATCAAGGAGCTCCAGGGGCGGGGCTACATCAGCGTCGACGAGGGAACCCTCGACTATGTTTTATTGTTCATCCCCAACGAGCAGGTGTACGGCTTCATCCAGGAGAACTATCCCGGCCTGGTCGATGACGCTCTCGCCCAAAAAGTCGTTCTCTGCTCCCCATTCACCTTATACGCCGTCCTCGGCGTGATCCGCCAGTCCTTCGACAATTTCCACTTCGCCCAGGCCACGCAGGAAGTGCTCAAGCTGATCTCGCACTTCTCCTCCACCTACGAGACGTTCAAGACGCGGTTCGTCAAGCTCGGCGAGCAGGTCGGGAAGGTCGAGGAGCTTTACCGCGACATCGAGCAGACGTCCTTCAAGCGCCTGGACGCCTCCGTCGCGAAGATCGACCGCGTGCGCAAGGGCGAGGAAAAGCCCGAGACGCCGGCCCTGCCGCCCGACCTGGGCTGATCCCTAGTAATTGTAGGCGAACCCGACCATGTGGGACTGGAGGGTGTAGCTCGTCTTGAAGAACTTCTCGTACTTCTGGTTGGAGCGCGCGGTCGAGATCGTCGAGTTGACGAGCAGCTTGAAGCCGCGGCCGACGGGGACGGCGAGGTCGAAGAGGAAGTTGTCCTGGTCGAGGACCATCGTGTCGCCGAGGTAGGTCCCGCCCGGGTCCTGCGCGAGGCGCGAGAGATACTCGCGGCGCGTGTTGAGGTAGGCGAGCGCCAGCTCGACCTTGCGCGGGCCGAGGGTGAAGGTCGCGCGCGGCTGGAGCGACCGCTCCTCGTAGGAATAGTAGTCGCCCGTGTAGCGCGCCGTCTGGGCGTCGTAGTGGTTCTGCGTGCTGTCGAGGCGCGTCCAGGAGCCCTGCATGTCCACGTACACGCCGCTTTCCTCGCCGAGGCGCCAGCCCCGGCCGAGCGCGACGGCCACGGACTTCAGCGCGTCCGCGCGGCGCTCCGGCGACAGCGAGCCGGTCGGCAGGACGAGGTTCTGCTCGGGATAGGTCCGGTCCGTCCAGTTGACGGACAGGCGCGTCTTCACCCCGGGGATCGCGAACGGGAAGGACGCGGTGCCGGTCCAGGACAGGTTGTTGGTGTCGAGCGTGCGGCCCGAGGCCTGCTCCCGGCCGAGGCCCTGGCCTTTGACGCTGGACTCCAGCGAGCGGTAGTTCGGGAACTCGATGCGGTACCAGTCGACCGACGCGCCGACGGTGACGGCCTCGGCGACGGCGTACTCGGCCTCGAGGCCGAGCGAGGGCTTGCGGTAGTCGAACAGCCCCTTGCCCCATTTCTCGTCGGAGGTCTCGCGCAGGAACTCCCAGCGGTAGCCCGCCTGCGGCTTGATCTTGAGGTCCCCGCGCTTCCACACGCCCTTGGCGCGCAGGGAATGGCTCATCGAGTCCTGGAACAGCTGGCCGCCGCTGCCCAGGTCGGCGATGGATTTCGTGCCCTGATAGGCGAAGGCGTAGGTCGGGATCAGGCCCCAGGACTCGGAGAACTTGAGCGCGGGCGTGGCCTGCAGGTTCGCGTTGCCGTTCCAGGACGTGGACTTCCCGTCCTGCAGGACCTGCCCCAGCAGGACGCTGCCGCCGAAGACGGGAACGAGCTCGACGGCGCGCGCCGGTCCCGCCGCGAGGAGCGCGGCCGCCATTAGGAGGAGGGGTCGGGTCATCTCTCGCGGGGTCCTTTTTCGCCGCTCGGGGTGCCGAAGCGGTAGGTGATCGCGAAGAGATGCGAGCCCGCGATGTCCCCGCCGGGGCCGAAGGCGTAATCGGCCTCGACGGGCCCGAAGCGGGCGCCCACTCCGACCTTGAGGCCGGAGAAGCGTCCCGCATCGGGCGTCTTGGTGTTGATGCCGGCGCGGAAAGCGACGGAATTGTTCTCGCCCGACAGGCGGGCGCGGTACTCGCCGCCGAGGGCGACGTAGAACGCGGAGTAGACCGGGGCGACGAGATCGGCGGCGACGTTCCAGCCCGGGCTCGGCCGCCAGGCGCCGCCGAAGGCCGCGCGCGCGGGCAGGGGGTTGGACTCCGACTCGAACTTGAGGCCGCCGCCGAAGTTGTGCCCCGAGGCGCCGACCGCCCAGTCGTCGTCGAGGTCGTACTGCGCGCCGAAGTCGAAGGCGGTCGTCTTCGCCGTGGCGACGATCTTCGACTCGACCCGCTTGACCGTCGCGGCCAGGCGCAGCTTGTCGCCGGCCGTCGTGCCGTAGCTCAGGGCGTAAACCGTGTCGCTGGGGCCGAAGCCGCCGGTGACCACGCCGTTGTTGTCGCGCCCCTCGAGCGTGCCGTAGCCGAGGTGGCGGTACGCCAGGCCGAAGCGGTGGACGCCGAAGGCGCCGCCGTAGGCCAGGTGATCGGCGCCGATGCCGTTGCCCAGGATCGAGTGGGTGAAGTACGCCTCGTGGGCCTGCACGGCCGAGAGCGCGGCCGGGTTCGTCGTCAGCGCGCCGGCGCCCGCGGCGCTCGCCTGGCCGGCGTCGCCCATGCCGGCGGCGCGCGCGTCGGGCTGGGTATTGAGAAACTCGACCGTCGAATTGCGTCCCGCCGCCCGGGCCGGGAGGGCCGGGGCGATAAGCAGGACGGCGAGGGCGAGGTTCCTCATCTTTGCACCGCGAACTTGATCGTGCGCCGGCCGCCCGTGCCTTCGATGACGGCGAGGTACACCCCGCTGGCGAGCGCGCGGCCGTCCCGGTCGGAGCCGTTCCAGGTCAGGACCTGGCCGGCGGCGTCGGCGTCGAGCTCCTTGAGCAGGCGGCCCGTCGCCGTGAAGATCTTGATGTGCGCGCCCGCGGGGAGGTTCGACAGCTTGAGGTAGGTGTGACCCTGGCTCGGCCGGAACGGGTTGGGGAAGACGAAGCCTTCGGCGACCGAGGCGCCGGGCGCCTGGGCGACGATCTGGAACAGCGAGAAATGGTCGGTCGTGCCGATGACCTGGCGCGTCTCGGCGTCGGCGCTGCTGTCGAGGACGATCCAGCCGGTCGCCGCGTCGTAGCGGGCCAGCCTCAGGTGGTCGGGGTTGACGCCCGCGACCTGGGCGGGCGTGTAGCCGATCTTGATCGTCACCGGCGTCGCGGGCTGCAGGCCTCCGGCCGTCACCGAGATCGTGACGCCGAGCGCGCTCAGCCCGGGCAGCGCCGGCAGGGCGGGCACGGCCGAGGCGCCGGGCACGGTCACCGAGATCGTGGCGGGCGCGGAGAAGCCTCCGGCGGGCACGACGACCTCGGCGGTGGTGCCGCCCGCGAGCGCGGTCGTGACCGTGGCCGAGGAGCCCGTCGTCAGGTTCGTGAACGACGGCGCGCCCAGGGCGTAGATGCCGTCGGGGTTGGAGACCTCGGCCGTGACCACGCCGGTCACCGAGTTCACCGCGGTCACGCCGTCGATGACCTGCTCGAAGACGTTCGAGGTCTGGTTGAGCTTGAAGATGCGCATCACCGACAGCGGCACGAGGATCGACTGCGATCCGTAGGCCCCGACGCTGATGCTGCCGGAGGTGACGGTGTAGGGCATGCTGACGGTGACGAGCTTGCTGCCCGCGCCGGCGGACGTGGTCGGGCTCGAGTCGCGCACCGCCGAGAGCTTGAGGACCGTCGTCGAGACGAAGGTGTTGGCCGTCGCCGCGAAGGCGGCGGTCGTCATCGCCAGGTCGGCGGCGGCCAGCTCGCTCCTGCCCTGGATGCCGAGGCGCACGCTGAAGCCGTAGGTGTTGGCCGGGATGTCGGCGCGCAGCAGCGGATTGGAGAAGTTGACGACGGCGCCGCCCGCCGAGGTCACGAGCACGGTCGAGTACACCGTCGTGTCGCGGGCCAGGCTGCCGATCGAGGCGCGCAGGAGGTTGGCCTGGGCGCTGAGGCTGTTCGTCGAGGAGAAGAAGGCCGTGGTCTGGCCGTAGGCGTCGGTGACCGCCTGGGTCGAGGTCACCGCCGAGACGACGGAGCCGTTGACCAAGGACAGCGACACGACGCCCGAGCCGGTCGCCACCGAGAACGTCGCCGTCGAGTTGGACACGGGGTTCGAGTAGCCGTCGTAGATCGTCGCGGTCAGCACGCTCGGCACGCCGGCGATCGTGGACTGCGGGTTGGCGAGCAGGGATATCTGGGCGGGCGTGCCCGCGCCGACGACGGCCGCGTACGTCGAGACGCCGACGACGCCCGCTCCGGTGTCGGCCGCGCGGATGACGATGCTCTCCGCCTTCGTGTAGGTCTGGTTGGCGATCGTGACGACGCCGTTGGCGGGCATGTTGATGTTCGTCACGCCCAGCACGCCCGCGCCGGCGAGGGACTGGTTGGCCGCGTTGAGCGCCGACAGCGAAAGGGTCCCGGCGTAGCCGACGACCGGGGTGCTCGAGGAGTCCACGGCGCGCACGGTCATCGAGAACGGCACGCCCGCCTGCGTTCCGGTGGGGACGGTGACGATGAAATGGCTGGGGCCGCGGATGATCAAAGTCCCCGAGGTGCCGGTCTTGATGCTCCCGCTGCCGCGCGTCGCCTTGATCTGGATGTCCTCGATCTTGTTGTAGGTCTGCGAGCTGATCACGACCTGCCCGCTCGCGCCCGCGAAGCTCACGACGCTCGTGCCGAGCGTGCCGGTGCCCTGGACCGCCGTCTGGTCGAACAGAGGCGTCAAAGTGACTCCCGCCTCGGTGTAACCCATCAGGCGGTGACCGTAGGCGTTGACCGCCGTGACCGTGCTTTGGAACGAGACTCCCACCGAGGTGACCGTTGGGACCGACACCGTGTAGGCGCTCAGATAGTTCGACTCGACCCTGACGGAGGGCGTCGATACCGCGATGCCCGGGGTGAAAACGGGGCCGGAGGAGGAGTAGTCCGCGAAGCTGTCAAAGGTGACGGCGCCCGCGCAGCCGCGGGCGTCCATGTCGAAATGAGCGGCGCCGAGCGCGTCGGTGTAGCCGACGAAGGTGTCGTCGAGGCAGGTCGGCGAGCTTTGCCGGCCGTTCGTTGACAACATGAATCTTCCCACGGGCGTGATGTTCTTGAGCATGACGATCGTCCCGGGAACGGTGCTCCCGACCGCGTCGAAGACGGTCACGGTCATCGTGGCGTGGTTGACGTCGCTGGCGATCATCGTCGAGGTGTAAACGGTCGTGAAGGACGACGGGCGCGAGTCCACGACGCTGATCGCCAGGCTCGGGAGACCCAGCGCGTACGCGGTTACGGTCGGATTGACGTAGGGGAGCGCTTGACCGGGCGCGCACAGGATGCCTCCGCTTTCGGCGATGAGCAGACGATAGGCGACGCGCACCTGGCCGGTGCTGTCGGTCAGATGGTATTGCTGGTCCGGGGTCACGGAGGATTCCGGGATCACGGCGTTGCAGTTTCCGGTGAAATTCGTCCGATCGAGCGCGACGGGGAAATTGGTGACCCGCCCGCCCGTCGAGTTGGAAACGGTGAAGGTGAGGGTCGTCACCTGAACGATGCGCCCCGTTCCGAAGTCCTCGATCGACGGCGTCGAGAGCGTCACGGTGAAGGTCGAGGCGCGGGTCTCGCGCGAGACGACCGAGACCGATGTACCCAGGCCGATCACGGTCGCGGTGAGGGTCGAGGAGAACGCGCTCCATTCCGAATGGGCCAGGCTGCTGAGATCGGCGGCAACGGCCAGGCCGAGCAGCCCGGTGCCGCTGGCGCCGTATTGACCGTTAGTGAGGGTTCCCAAGGGATCGCTGGTCGTTGGCTGGATCTCATAGGCCAGGCCGGGCGTGGCGGTTTGCGATATCTGCAGAGAAGCCAGCCCGCGCGGAGCACCCGCCCCGTCGCGGGTTTGGAAGGTCACCGTCGTCCTCCAGATGTTTCCGGTCTGGGCGACGGTGGGGGTCGTGACGTCGACTATCTGGCGAGCGCCGGAGTCGACGACGGCATAGGCGTATCGGTCGGACGTCGTCGTGCGCGTGAAGTAAAGCGCGCCGGTGCTGCTGACGGCCACGCCGCCCGAGCCCCACTGGGTGTTGTAGCGGTCGGAGTCGTAATTCAGCGTCCAGTTGACCGATCCCGAGGCGGCATCGAGCGAAACGAGCTTCCCGTCCTCGTAGAAATACAGCGACGTGCCGTTGACCAAGGTCGGCGCGCCGCTCCACAGCATGCTGCCGGCCGGGGTGTAGGTCCAGGCCGTGGCGCCGGTGGCGCGGTTCATGGCGCGGATCCTGGCGTTGGTGTCCCCGACGATCACGCGGCTGGCGCTGACGATGGGGCTGAACGAGGTCGTGAGATCGTCGTTCCCGGCCGTGTCCGCGCTGATCCATGCCGTGACGTTCGTCAACAGATCCATCTTGAGCAGATATTCGGCGCCGCCGGAGGGCTCCGAGGTCATGTATGCGAAGCCCGCGTCGTCGATCGACAGGGCGAGAGAGTTGGCATCGCTTTGGAGGGTATGGCTGCTCAGAAAGAGACCGGTGGCGCTGGACAACGAGATCACGCCTGCCCCGTTGCCGCGATAGATCACGC
>JAMPYD010000371.1 GCA_023700845.1 Elusimicrobiota bacterium
GGCCTCGTCGTGAAGATGGAGGAGCTGCGCTCCGCCGGTCTTCGGGACGCGGCGCTCGGCGCCCAGGCGCTGAAGGAAGCCCGGGCCGGGGCGGGGACGAGCTACGATCCGAAGATCGTCGACGCGTTCGCCGCCGTGCTGGAATCTCGTGGGGGGGCCTGGTAATGGATAAGCCGCTTCGTGTCTTGATCGCAAAGCCCGGTCTCGACGGCCACGACCGGGGCGCCAAGGTCATCGTCCGCGCCCTGCGCGACGCCGGCTTCGAGGTCATCTACACCGGCATCCGGCAGACGCCGGAGATGATCGCCGCGGCCGCGATGCAGGAGGACGTGGACGCGGTCGGGCTGTCGCTGCTCTCGGGCGCGCACCTGACCTTGTTCCCGGCCATCTGCAAGGAGCTCAAGAAGAAAGGGCTCAAGGACGTGCTCGTGTTCGGCGGCGGCATCATCCCCGACGAGGACATCCCCGTGCTCCGGAAGGCCGGCGTCGACGGCGTCTTCGGCCCCGGCACGCCCCTGCAGACCATCGTCGACTACCTCAAGGGGAAGCTGGCCGTTGCCCGCTAAGCCCGGACCGCTGGACCTCGTCAAGCGCGTGCGCCGCGGCGACCACGCCGCGGCCTCCCGCGCGCTGACCATCGTCGTCAACGACGCCGCGGACTGCGAGGCCCTGGCCAAGGAATTCTTCAAATCGTCCGGCTCCGCCCAGAAGGTCGGCGTGTCGGGCCCTCCCGGCGCCGGTAAATCGTCGCTCACCGGCCGCCTCATCGCCCACTACCGCGCCAAGAAGCTCAAGGTCGGCGTGCTCATGGTCGACCCGTCGTCCTCCATCTCGGGCGGGGCCTTCCTCGGCGACCGGCTCCGCGTCATGGAGCACGCGACCGACCCCGGCGTCTTCATCCGCTCGCTCGCCTCGCGCGGCATGATCGGCGGTCTGACCTACGCGATCTTCGGCGCGATCCACGTCCTCGAGACGCTCGGCTGCGACAAGATCCTCATCGAGACCGTCGGCACCGGCCAGGACGAGGTCGAGATCGCCTCGGTCGCCGACACCGTCCTCTACGTCACGACGCCCGCGATGGGCGACGAGATCCAGGCGATGAAGGCCGGCGCCATGGAGATCGGGGACATCTTCGTCGTCAACAAGGCCGACCTCGCCGGCAAGGACAAGGCCGTGGCGGACCTCAAGGCCGCCCTCGGCCTCGGCCACTCCGCCGGCCAGGCGCAGAAGCCCTGGGAGCCGCCGGTGCTGGCGACCTCGGCCAAGACGGGGGAGGGCATCCCCGAGCTCGCCTCCGTCCTCGACGGGCACTGGGCGCACCTGCGCAAGTCCGGCGAGGGCCGCGCCCGCCTGAAGGGCCAGCACGCCACCGAGCTCCAGTTCTGGATCCAGCGCCGCGTCATCAAGAGCGCGCTCGACCGCGTCACCGACAAGATCCTGGAGGACATGGTCAGCCGCAAGACCGATCCGGGCAGCGTCGGCCGCCGCCTCCTGGAGGCCCGGTGAAGCTGCATCACGTCGGCGTCGCCGTGAGGGACCTCGACGAGGCGATCGCGCGCCACGCGAAGATCGGCCTCAAGCTCGCGCATCGCGAAGTGGTGCCGTCCCAGGGCGTCGAGGTGGCGTTCGTCGGCGAGCGCCCTTGGATCGAGCTCGTCGCCGGGACGCACCCCGGCTCCGGAGTGTCTAAATTTATAGACAAGCGCGGCCCCGGCCAGCACCACCTCGCCTTCGCCGTGCCCAGCATCATCGAGGAGCTCGCGCGCCAGGAGCGCGCGGGCGCCCAGCTGATCGACAAGGCCCCGCGTCCGGGCGCGTGGGGCCATCATGTCGCTTTTCTGCACCCGAAGGACCAGGGCGGCGTGCTGATCGAACTCGTCGAGGAAGGCCATTGAGCGATAAGAAAGAGCGTCCTCTCGTTTCCCCGAAAACCCAGCTCCTGTTCGACAAGAAGGCCAAGGTCGAGGCGGGCGGCGGCCCCGAGCGCCACGCGGCGCAGAAGGCGCAGGGCAAGCTCGGCGCGCGCGAGCGCATCGAGATGCTCGTCGACGACGACAGCTTTGAAGAAATAGACGCGCTGGTCGAAACGCGCGCGACCGACTTCGGCCTCGACAAGAAATACATGGCGGCCGACGGCGTGATCACCGGCTTCGCCCGTATCAATGGAAGACCGGTCTGCCTCTACGCGCAGGACTTCACCGTGGTCGGCGGCTCGCTGGGCCTGGCGCACGCGATGAAGATCTGCAAGGCGATGGACATGGCGATCACGGCCGGCGTGCCCGTCATCGGCCTGTGCGACTCCGGCGGCGCCCGCATTCAGGAGGGCGTCGAGTCCCTCGGCGGCTACGCGGAGATTTTCTACCGGAACGTCGACGCCTCCGGCTACGTTCCGCAGATCTCGGCGATCCTCGGCCCCTGCGCCGGCGGCGCCGTGTACTCGCCCGCGCTGACCGACTTCATCTTCATGGTCGAGGGCACGAGCCACATGTTCATCACCGGCCCCGACGTGGTCAAGGCCGCCACCGGCGAGACCTGCGACTTCGAGACGCTCGGCGGCGCCGACACCCATTCGCGCCTGTCGGGCGTGTGCCACTTCACCGCGGGCTCCGAGCACGACTGCTTCCGCCAGATCCGCGAGCTGCTCGACTTCCTGCCGCAGAACTGCCGCGAGAAGCCCAAGCCCGTCATGCCCTCCGACGACCCCAAGCGCGAGAGCGACGTGCTCGAGCGCGTCGGCGAGCTCGAGCCCAAGAAGGCCTACAAGATCCACGACGTCATCTGGGAGATCGCCGACGGCCACCGCTTCTTCGAGGTCCAGCGCGGCTTCGCCCGCAACCTCGTCGTCGGCTTCATCCGCCTCGACGGCGAGTCCGTCGGCGTGATCGCCAACAACCCCCAGGTGCTCTCCGGCGCGCTCGACATCGACGCCTCCGAGAAGGGCGCCCGCTTCATCAACTTCTGCGATTCGTTCAATATTCCGCTGCTGACGTTGGTGGACGTGCCGGGATATTGGCCGGGGCTGGAGCAGGAACACGGCGGCATCATCCGCCGCGGCGCCAAGCTGCTCTACGCCTTCTGCCGCGCGTCGGTCCCCAAGGTCACCGTCGTGCTGCGCAAGGCCTACGGCGGCGCCTACGACGTCATGAGCTCCAAGCACATCCGCGGCGACGTCAACTACGCCTGGCCCTGCGCCGAGATCGCCGTCATGGGCCCCCAGGGGGCCGTCAGCATCCTCTATAAGGCGGAGCTCAAGGCCGCCAAGGACCCCGAGAAGCGCCGGGCCGAATTGGTGCAGGA
>JAMPYD010000372.1 GCA_023700845.1 Elusimicrobiota bacterium
CGCCGCCCCCTCCGAGGGTGTTCATGCGGTGCGTGATCAGGTTGATGTACTCGTTGGCCATCGAGCGCTCGGACGGGTCGCCCTTCGTCAGGATCTCCATGAACCGGTCCATGGCCTGGATGTCCTCGCCCTGCTCGTAGAAGCGCACGGCGATCTGCATCGGGCGGCTCAGGCCCGCGCCGCCGCTCTCGTCGTCCGACTGGGCGCGAACGGGAGGGCCTGCGAGGCCGAGCAAAATGACGGCGATGACGGAGATGTTCTTGAAAGGCATCAATATAACGCGGTTCCGGGCGCAATTCGCCCGGACAAGCTGAATCATAAGGGAACGCGATTGCTG
Source organism: Elusimicrobiota bacterium (assembly GCA_023700845.1). Lineage (GTDB taxonomy): Bacteria > Elusimicrobiota > Elusimicrobia > UBA1565 > UBA9628 > GWA2-66-18. The sequence continues at coordinate 338 of JAMPYD010000372.1, forward strand.
AATTATTACGCGAATTTTACCGAACCGGCACATCCTCCGCGCCTACGGCGCGAGCCCCATCGCGGCCAGGCGCGAGCGTATGACGGGGTTCGACGGCTCCAGGGCGAGCGCCGACCGGAGCTGGGCGGCGGCGTCCTCGTTGCGCCGCAGGGCCAGGTAGGCGTTGGCGAGGTTCACGCGGGGGGCCGCCCGCCGGGGATCCCGGGCGACGACGCCCTCGAGCTCCGCGGCGGCCTCCGGGGCGCGCCCGTTGGCGAGCAGCAGGCTGCCGTAAAGAAAGCGGACCTTCAGGAAGGACGGCCGCCGCTCCGCGAGCCTCGCGGCCCTCTTGAGCGATTTCTGCGACCAGTCCCCCCGCGCGACGTCCGCGTCGAGCGAGCGCAGCTCCGAGACGTCCGCGAGGATCGCCGGCTTCGGCCTTCCGGACTGCGCCGCGACGGCGTGCAGGTTCTGCTCGAGCACGGCGGAGTCGGGCTGGATCTCGAGCGCGCGGGCGTACGCGGCCTCGGCCTCGGCCCAGCGCTTGTCCATCGTCATCAGGTATCCGAGGTTGTTCCAGTGATTCGTGTTCTCGGGGAAGATCTTCGTCGCCTCGGAGAGGAGGTCCGCGGCGACCGCCTTGTTCTTCGCGGGATCCCGCAGATAGAAGGCGCTGAGGCCGTTGACCACCGCCTCCGACAGCGGATTGAGCGCCCACGCCGTCTCGAAGTATCCGCCGGCCTTGTCGAGCCGCCCGAGGTGGGACGCGTAGACGGTGCCGAGGTTGAAGTATATCTCGTCGTAGCCGGCGTTCGCCTGCAGCGCTCCCTCGTAGGCCTCGGCCGCCTTGGCCGACTGCCCGGAGCGCGCGTAGGCGTTGCCGAGCTCGTAGATCGCGTTGACCTCCCTCGGGCCCCACGCGCGCGAGCGCTCGAGGGACCGCGTCGCGAGCGGCATGTTCCCCTGGCGGATCTGCTTGAACCCCGCGAAATACCAGGCCTCGCGATTCCAGAACCGCACCTGCCACCACGAGGCGTAAAGGCACGCGCACACGACCGCTGCGCCGGCCGCGAGCCTCGCGGCCCTCGGCCAATCCGCCGTCGCGAAGGCGCCCCCGTCCCGGGCGCCCCGGCCCATGGCGGTGCCGGCGAGCCACCAGAAGATGAACGCGGGCACGGCGAAGTGAAGCGACACGTTCAAGAGGTTGTCGGCGAGCACGGCCGCCACGCCGGCGACCGCCCCGACCCAGACCGGGTCCTCCCCGGCCTTCGACTTGGACCAGCGCCGCGCGGCGATGAAAAAGGAGGACCAGAGCCACAGGAACACGCCGAGACCCAGGAGGCCGGTCTGGGAAAAGACCTCGAGAATCTCGTTGTGCGAGTTGTTCGCGTGCGTGCGCATGGTGTGATAGAACTTTTCCGCGTGCAGCAGGCTTCCCTGATAGAAGGGATAGAAGAGCTCGAACAGCCCGCCGCCCTTCCCCAGAATCGGCTCCTCGGTGCCCATCAGCCAGGCGGAGGTCCAGATCAGGACGCGCTGATGCCATGGGCTGTAGAAGCCGTCGCGCTTGGCGATCGCCGCATGCTCGGTCAGGCGGCCGATGAAGGTCGGGGTGTAGCCCGACGAGATCGTGCTCGAGGGCCAGGCGAGCGCGAGCGCCAGGGCCAGGCCGAGCAGGAGCCCGGCGGCGCGCGGGTCCTCCTTGAGCCGCGTCCGCAGGCGCGCCGACAGGGCCAGGGCCGCCGCGCCGACCGCGGCGCCGCCCCAGGAGGAGCGCGTGAGCGTGGCGAGGAGCGCGGCCTCGAGGATCAGGAACAGCAGGCCGTAGGCCCAGCGCCGCGCGCCGTTCTTCTCGGCGAGGAAGAGCGCCAGCGCGGAGGGCATCAGGGCCGCGTTGTACGTCGAGAGGAAGTTGGGGTTGCCGAAGGTCGAGACCGCGCGGCCGCCGTAGGGGTTCAGGACGTTGGGCCAGACCAGCTCGACGTTGAAGTACTGGCACACGCCGTACAGCGAGGCGAGCAGGCCCGCCGCGAACGCGAGGTGCAGGAAATCGATCGTGCGGCCGCGCCGGCACAGCCAGCCCGCCGCGGCGAGGCCCGCGGCCCAGACGAAGGCCCCGTAAGGATCCCAGGCGAGCGCGAAGAAGGCGTCCGCCGGCGCGCCGAGGCGCGTCCGCGCGGCGGGAAACGCGGTCCACAGCAGGCCCCAGAACACGACGAAGGCGACCCACGGCCCGAGCGACACGTCGTCCGAGGAATCCTCCTCTGCGGCGGCGGACGCGGCGAGCCAGAAGGCGGCCATGCAGTTGACGACCATGAACATGGCCCCGCGAGCCCCTTCCGCGGCCATCGACGGCCGGAAGAACTCGGCGTGGCCGAAGTACGCGCGAACCCAGCTCGCGCCCCACACGGCGGCGAAGACGGCCAGCGGCCAGGAGACCGGCAGCTTCGGCAGGCGCGCCCCCCCGGGGCGCAGCGTCTCGCGCCAGGCCCAGGCCGCGAAAGCGAGCGCGATCATGATGTTCAGCAGGGCGATCTGGGAAACGTAGGGGTTGCGCGTGAGGTTGGTGAAGAACAGCAGGGGGCACATGAAATGCGCCGTCACCAACAGCCAACGCCGGGCCGTGTTCATTGAGGAAAAGATTAGCAAATACCTGATTTATGTGACGGGCGCTCGCCGCCGGTCAGGAATCGATCTGAACGAGCTTGAGCCGCGCGCCCGCGCCGCTCTTGATTGCCACCTGCGCCTTGCGCACGCCGAAGCGCTCGGCCACCAGTTCGGCGAGCTCGGCGTTGGCCTTCCCGTCGACGGGCGGCGCCTTGACGCGCGCGATCCAGGTCCCGTCGCCCGCCTCGGCGAGCGAGGACTCGCGCGATTGAGGCTTCACTTTCACGCGGATGGTCTTCATGGTTTCACTATCCTTGAGGATAGTCGCATCAAAGCAGAGCGCCCGCCCCCGTGAGGGGGCGGGCGC
>JAMPYD010000373.1 GCA_023700845.1 Elusimicrobiota bacterium
CGCCCTCGACGGGGATCTCCGGATAGGCCTGAAGGATCTTCACGACGGCCTTGGCGGTCGCGGGCACCACGCACTTGACGCCGCGCGCCTCGTCGAGAAAGCGCTTATACTTGATCAGGTAGCCGAGGTTCGTCGAGTTGAGGCCCTCGATGTCCTTCGCCGGCGAGACGAGGTCCATCACGTCCTCGTCCTTGAGCGCGCAGTGCAGCGGGTACAGGAGCATGAGCCCCGACGCGGTCCGGTCGGCGTTCAGGCGGCGGACGAGGGCGAGCAGGGACTCCTCGTCCTCGGCCTCGTGGCCGTCGACCGGGATGCCCAGGCGCGCGGCGTCGCGCAGCATCAGGTCGCGGTACTGCAGGGAGGCGGGGTTCTGCTTGGGCCGGAACAGCACCGTCGCCAGGTGCGGCTTGCGGCGCATGGCCGCGACCTCCCGCTCGACCCAGTCGAAGTAGCGGGCGGCGGTGCCGCGGCAGTCGAGGAAGCGCGTCGTCACCGCGGGGCCCCCGGGGCGGGCAGCAGGCGGAAGCTGACGCCGTCGTACGCCGTCGCGGAGTTCTCGCGCGCGGTGAACGGCATCAGGCGCCGGAGCTCGGCGGCGGCCTTCTCGGGCGAAAGGTCGCGGGACAGGATCAGGTCGAGGTACATGAAGTCGGTGACCGCGCTCGCCGCCCAGTCCACCGGCTGGGCGAAGCCCGAGACCGGGAAGCGCGCGCCGGCGCCGGCGAGGCGCTGGAGCTCGGCGGGGACGGGGCCCTTCATCACGTCGCAGGAGCCGAAATGCACCAGGGACACGTTGCCGCCGGCCTTCAGAGGATCCGCGAGGACGGCGGCGGTCGCGGGCCCGGACTCCGTCTCGAGCCCCGCGGCCGTCCCGTGGCCCGAGAAGTAGAGGACGACGGGCTCGGCGAGAAGGGAGGCCTCGCGCATCCACTTCAGGAGGCTCGAGCGGTCGGTGTAGAAGCGCTGGCGCACCTGCACGCTCGGGGTGCGCGTGAAAAAGATCTTGAGCATCTCGCCGTACGTGTACTCGGGCTCGGCGAGGCTGGACTCCCAGCGCGACTCGAGGACGACCAGCCATTTGCGCCCCGCGACGGGGTCCACGCGCAGGCCGGTCCAATCGCGCCACTCCTTGTCGCCGTCCGCGCGCCAGCGCCCGCGCAGGGCGCGGCCGTCCTGCGCGAGGCGGAACTCGCCGTCGCCTTCCTTCTGGTCCTTGTAGCGGAACTTGAGCGCGTCGCCCTCGACGCGCCCCGAGATCGTGCCGTCGGCGTACGAGTAGTAGCCGGTGAACCGGCCCCCCGCGCCCGTCAGACGCAGGCGGCCGAAGTTCGTCTCCCACAGGCCGCCGAACGCGGAGCCGGCCTCGGGAGGCAGGCGGCGGCGGCCCAGCCAGGGGATGTAGCTCGCCGATCCTTGCGCGCGCCACTCGCCCTCGAAGGATTTGCCGTCGGCGGAGAGCCGGAAGCGGCCCTCGCCGGACGCCTCGGGCTCGCGGTAGGTGAAGCTCAGGACCCCGTTCTCGCGCTTGCCGTCGAGCGAGCACACGGCGCCTTCCATGATATAGGTTCCGGTGACGGAGGACGACGACTCGGTCAAGGTCATGTCGCCGTAGGTGGTCGCCCAATCGCCGGTGAACACCGGCCCCGCGGCGGCGGAGCGGATCGCGAAGCACGCCAAGGCCACGGCGACGGAGAGGAAGCGCTTCATCGGGGGCTTATACTATCATACGGGCACAAGTCATGGCCAAACGCGAACGGCTGGACGTCTTGCTCGTCGAACGGGGCCTGTTCGAGTCCCGGACAAAGGCCCAGGCGGCGGTCATGGCCGGTTTGATTCTGGTCGACGGCCGTTCCGCCGGCAAAGCCGGCGAAATGATCGGCCCGGACGCCGTTCTGACCTTGAAGGCCGATCCCTGCCCCTACGTGTCCCGCGGAGGCCTGAAGCTCAAGGCCGCCCTCGATGAGTTCTCCCTCGCGGCCGAAGGCCGCGTCTGTCTCGACGTCGGGGCCTCCACGGGAGGCTTCACCGATTGCCTTCTCCAGGCCGGAGCGGCAAAAGTGTATGCGATCGACGTCGGCACCGCCCAGCTCGACAGCCGCCTCAAGAAGGACCCGCGCGTGGTCAGCCGCGAGCAGACCCACGCGCGTCTTCTCCGGCCCGAATGGTTCTCCCCGAAGCCCGACCTCGCCGTCATGGACGTGTCGTTCATCTCCTCCGCGCAGGTCCTGCCGTTCGTGATCCCCTGCCTCGCCGCCCCGTTCGAGATCGTCGTTCTGGTCAAGCCCCAGTTCGAGGTCGGGCCGAAACTCGCGCCCAAGGGCGTCGTGCGCGACCCGGCCGTCCGGCTCCAGGCCGTCGGGAAGATCCGGTCGGCCGCCGGGGACCTGGGGCTCGCCGAGGCGGGCCTGCTCGAGTCCCCGGTCGTTGGCCCCAAGGGCAACCATGAGTTCCTGCTTGTGCTAAAATCAAGGCCATGAAGGTCCTGATCGCCGAAGACGACCGCACCAGCCGGGCCCTGCTGCAGGGCTCCCTGCTGAAGCTCGGCTACGAGGTCGTCGAAACGGCCAGCGGCGCCGCCGCCTGGGACGCGCTGAACCGGGCCAACGCGCGCATCGTCGTCAGCGACTGGGTCATGCCCGACCTCGACGGGCTGGAGCTGTGCCGCCGGGTGCGGGCGCGCAAGGGCGCGCCTTACGTGTACTTCATCCTGCTCACGGGCAAGATGCTCGGCGCGGGCCACTACGCCAAGGCGATGGAGGAAGGCGTCGACGACTTCCTGACGAAGCCGCTGGACGTCGACGCCCTGCGCATACGCCTGCGCGTGGCCGAGCGCATCGTCCAGCTGACCGAGCGCGTGCAGACGCTCGAGGGCATCCTTCCCATGTGCGCCTACTGCCGCCGCATCCGGGACGCGCAGGGCGCGTACCAGAGCCTCGAGGACTACGTTTCCGACAAGACGCCGACGCAGTTCTCCCACGGCGTGTGCCCGGAATGCGCGAAGAAGCACTTCGGCGACTGAAGGACCGGCCGTAACCGGACCGACATTGACGGCCCGGGAGGCCCCTGTTACAATCAACTGAGATGCGCGTTTGCCTGATCACGCCGCCGTCGATCTTCCTGCTGGATGAGCGGGTCTTCATGACCCTCGGCATCCTGCGGGTGGCGGCCGCCCTGGAGCTGGCCGGCCACGAGGTCGAGATGCTCGACCTGTCGGGCATCGAGAACTACGAGGAGGTCATCCGCCTCCACGCGAAGACGAGCAAGGCCGAGGTCTACGGCCTGACCTCGA
>JAMPYD010000374.1 GCA_023700845.1 Elusimicrobiota bacterium
CGGTCACGTTGCGGATGCCCTCGTTGAGCAGCGACTGCGTCAGGATGATCGCGGTCGTGGTGCCGTCGCCGGCGATGTCGTTGGTCTTGGTGGCGACTTCCTTGACGAGCTGCGCGCCCATGTTCTCGTAGGCGTCCTGGAGCTCGATCTCCTTGGCGATGGTGACGCCGTCGTCGATGATGACGGGCGAGCCGAACTTCTTCTCGAGGACCACCGCGCGGCCCTTGGGCCCGAGGGTGACCTTCGTGGCGTTGGCGAGCTTGTCCACGCCGTCCTTCATCTTCTTGCGAGCGTCGTCTCCGAAAATAATCTGCTTAGCCATGTTCTTTATCTATCTCCTTATAATGGGGGTTACTTGAGGATTCCCAGGATGTCGTCCTGGTGCATGATGAGATAATCCTCGTCGTCCAGCTTGATCTCGGAGCCCGAGTACTTGCCGTAGAGGATCTTGTCGCCGACCTTCACGTCGAGGGCGATCACCTTGCCGTCGTCGGTCGTCTTGCCCTTGCCGCACGCCGCGATCACGCCTTCCTGCGGCTTTTCCTTCGCGGAGTCGGGGATGATGATCCCGCCGCGCTTCATTTCCTTCGCTTCCACGGGCTTGACGAGCACGCGGTCGCCGAGGGGCTGGATCTTCACTTTGGAGAGAGTCGCTTCGGCCATCTGAATTACCTCCGGGTATCTACCGTCTTAAATTCCGGCGAGGAGTTTACTGGCACTCTCCGCCATCTAGTGCTAATTATAACACGATGGCGTGAAAGTTGTCAATCAAACAGTGCGAGTGCCAGTTCATGCGCCGAAAAAAACGCCGCCCCGAGGGGCGGCGTAGGCGGGCGGAGGGCCGGAGCTAGTGGTTCTGTCCGGGGAAGACCTTCCGCAGAAAGCCCATCAGCGCCTCCTGCGCCTTGGGCGTCTCGACCGGGTGCACGGGCTCGAGGTAGGGCGGAGCGGGCGGCGGGTCGTCGTTGGTGAAGGTGCCGACGGGCGGCGGCGGGACGGGCGTCTTGAATTCGGGGACGGAGAGGAGCCGGTTCACGACGGGCTCGACGGCCTGCGGCGCCGGCGCGGACGGCTCCGGCGCCGACGGCGACGGAGCGGGCGGAGGCGGAGGAGGCGGCGGCGCGGCGCGGACGGGGGCCGGCCTGGGCGCGGGCGTGGGCTCGGAGGCGGCGGCCTTGAGCATCTCGGGAGAGGGGCACAGGCGGTTGAGGTCCTCCTCGAGGCGGCGGATGACGCCGAGGGCCTTGGCCAGGGAGAGCTCCTTGTCGGACAGCTCCTTGGACAGCTTGTCCACGAGGCGGTTGCGGATCGAGAGGTCGCTCTCGGATTGGGAGGCGCGGCGCTTGGCGACGTCGAGCTCCCCCCGCGTCTTCTCCGCGGCCATGCGGATGTCGCTGAGCTGGCTCTCGCGGGCGGCGAGGCCGGCCTGGGCCTGGGCGAGGGCGGCTTGGCTCTTGCTCAAGGCCTCCTCGAGCTCGGCGATGCGCGGGATGCGGATCTCGAGCATCGTCGCGGTCTCCCGCGCGGTGGCGAGCTCCTGCTTGAGCGCGGAGATCTGGCGCTGCAGGGAGACGACGAGGGATTTCTCGTCGCGGCGCGTCTCGAGCTCCTTCATGAGGTCGGCGACGTGCGAGAACAGGCGGGTGCTCGCCCCGTCGAGGAGGGCGTCCACGTCGTGGGAGGTCGGCGGCGCGCCGAGGGGCGCGGCGGGCGGGGTCATGGTCTGGTGAGCGTCGATCGCGCGGACGATGTCCTCGAACTCTCCGGCGCGGCGCCAGTTCTTTTCGGCGATCTCCCCCTCTCCGGGGCAGACGAGGGTGGTCATCGTGAAGCCGGGAAGCGCCGCGAGCGCTTCGGGCTCGTAGCTGCCGGGGACTTCCCCCTTCATGTAGGTCCAATATTTCATCGGTTCTCTCCGGGCTTGTCGTTCGCGAACGTCTCCTGGATCCGGTGGAATTTGGCGAGGAACTCGCGCATCTCGGCGCGCAGGATCTGGACGTCCTGGTCGGTCAGGGTCTTGGCCTGCAGCAGGCGCTCGTGAGAGGCCGAGGCCTGGCGGCGCAGCTCCCCCACGCTCCCGGCGAGCTCCGAGCTCTTGCCTCGGGCGGACGCGAGGTCGGCCTCGAGATCGTTGAGGCGGCGGCGGGCCTCGACGAGGGCCTTCTCGGCGTCGGCGCGGCGCTCCCGCTCGAGCGCCAGGTCGGATTCGCGGGCGTGGTCGCGGGCCGCGCGGCGGTCGAGCTCGGCCCGGGCGCTGTCCAGCTCGCCGGCCAGGCGGGCGTTCTCGAGCTCGGTCGAGCGGCGCGCGGACTCCGACTCCAGGGCGGCGCCCTCGTAGGACGAGGCGGCCTCGGCGAGGCGGCGCTCGAACTCGGCGGCGAGGCCGGCCAGCGAATCGAGCTTGGCGCGCAGCGCCTCGTTCTCGCGGGCGAGGACCTCGACGCGCCCGTCCCCCGCTTTTCGCGCGCGAGGGACGGCGGCCGGCCGGTCGGGATCGACGGCGACATCGCGGATGGGGGCCAGGCGAGGATAGCCTTGCCAGCTCAGTTCCCCGAGCCAATTCATGTTGTCGTCATTCTCGCCCATGTCCCTTTAGGATAGAGCCCTTCTGTTACAAATTCAAGGCGTTATTTAAGGAATGAAACAGATTCGTAAACACCCCCCCGCCCCCAGGGTGTATGCTTCATGGATGGGACTCGATGATGCCAGACGGAGCCTGGAGGGCGCGGCCGCGGCTTTGGCCGCCTTGCGCCGCCACGGCGGCGGCGCTCCGCCCGCGCCGGCGGATTCCATCGGATTGAGCGCGGCGCTCGACGCCGCGAGGCGCTCCCTGGAGGACAAGGTCCGCGAGCTCGAGTCGGCGAGGGCGAGGGTGCGGGAGCTCGAACGGGAGCGCGCGGACCTGGCCTCCCGCTCCGAAGGCGCGAGGCCCGATCCGGGGCTGGCCGAGCGCGCGCAGCGCGCCGAGGCCGAGGCGATGAAGGTGAAGCTGACCGCCGCCTCGGAGGCCGCCGAATTGAACGGCCGTCTCTCGATTCAGCAGGCGGAGTTCGTGCGGCTGAACTCGCTGCGCCGAAAAGCCGAAGCGGCGGTCGAGCAGAGCGAGCTGACGCGTCGCGAGGTCGAGGAGGCCCTGCGCCGCGACCTTCGCACGGTCCACGCCGCTCTCGACCGGGCCGCGGCCGAGGCCGGCGCGCGGGAGGCCCGCGCGCAAAGCGACATCCAGGGCCTGACCCGACGCCTGGAGGCGGCGCTCGGCCGGGCCGAGCAGCTGTCGCGGGAGC